>NZ_JBBKTR010000006.1:0-244886 GCF_037892465.1 Pontibacter sp. H249
AAAAGGGAGCCACTTATACTTAGTGGCTCCCTTTTTTGTTGCTATTTTTAAGGCTATGCGATCTGCCTTAAATCTACGGGAATTACTCTGGAAATACCTGCCTCAATCATAGTAATGCCATACATCACATCTGTAGAGGCCATGGTGCGCTTGTTATGCGTTACTACAATAAACTGCGATTCTCCTGAGAATTTACGGATGATGTTGTTGAACTTATCAATGTTGGCATCATCCAGCGGCGCATCCACCTCATCAAAAATACAGAACGGAGCTGGCTTAAGTAGGTAAATGGCAAACAGAAGCGAAATAGCTGTAAGCGTTTTCTCTCCACCTGATAACTGATTAATTGTGAGCGGACGCTTGCCTTTTGGCTGAGCCATGATTTCAATCTTAGACTCCAGCGGATTGCTTGGGTCTGATACTACCAACTCGCAATTATCTTCTTCGGTGAACAGGCTTCGGAAAACGTTTTTGAAGTTGCCCCTGATTTGCTCAAAGGACTCCATAAATTTCTCTTTCGCTACAGTGTCGATCTCGTTAATAGTGTCGATGAGGGTGTTCTTAGCGTTAAGCAGGTCATCGCGCTGCTCAGTAATGAATCTATTGCGTTCCTCAATTTCTGTATAAGCCTCAGCTGCCATAGCATTTACAGGGCCCATTTTATCTAAAGCAGACTTAACAGAGGCAATATGGCTGTTTAATTCTTCATCCGAAAGCGGAATCAGTTCGGTAGGCTCTGGTGGCGCAGTGGCAAACTCTTCCGTAGAGATGTTGAACTCCGCCGCCAAACGTTCCTGTATCGACACTAACTTAATTTTGGTGTCGTTCATGGTCTGCTGCATGCGCATCAAAAGCTCGTCTGCGTTCTGGCGCTTACGCTGCAGTTCACGTATTGTCTTTTCTTTCTCATCCAGCTCACCGCGTAGGCTGAAGTATTTTTTCTCGATTTCCTCCAGCTCTAGACCAAACTCACGTCTAGCCTCAATCATAGTTTCTACTACTGCCTCGTTCTCCTCTATAAAGGCCGTAGATTCCACTGTTTCTTCTTCAGCTTTAGCCAGCTCGTTCTTCAAGCCGGTAATACGTTCCTGGTTTGTCTCAACAGATTTTTGCTTATAGCTGATTTCCTGCTGTAAACTGTTAAAGCGGTTTTTAAGCTGGTGGTACTGTATATTTTCCTGGTTATAGCTGCCCGAAATCACAGCGATCTGTTCTTGCTGCTGTTCTAACTGTACTGCGTGCCGGGGAATTTCTTCTTCCAGGCGCTTAAGCTCCTGCATGTCTGCCTCGGCTTGCGGCGAAACTTCCATACTTTGCTCACGCAGTTCAATCAGGCGTTCGTGCAGTTCGTCGCGCTTCTGATCAAAATTCTTTAGGTTCTGCTGGTACTGCTCATACTTGATGCGTACCGTAAGCAGGTCCTGCTGCATTTTGGCAACATCCTTTTCAAGTTGCTTTATAGCTTCTTTCTTAGACTCGTTGCGGTGGTTCTGCAGGATCTGGTTCTGTGTATTGATGCGGCTTTGCAGCAAGTCTACTTGTTCCTGTAATTCGGTAACCTCTGTAGCCAATTTCTCCAGGTTCTGCTTACGGCCTAAACGGTTACCATCAAAAACACCAACAGAGCCGCCTGATAAACTAAGCGGTTTACGAATGGCACTACCATCTTTCAATATGATAGTCTTGTACTCGCTGCCGTACAGTTCTTCCTCAGAATCGTCTGAGATGTAAACATTTCGGAGCATGTACTTCATAAGGTTGCTATACTTTTTATCAGCAGAAACAACCTCATAGGCTGCTTTCAGGTTGCCTTCACTAAAGGTAGCAGTTGGCTCAAGCTCCTCTATCTCCGAAAGTATGATAAAGTTTGCGCGGCCTTTGTTTTCACTCTTAAGTAAGCTTATTGCATCTACGGCATCCTGCAGTTCATCTACAACAAAGTAGTTCATGTACTGCTCCAGGTAGCTTTCGATAAGCGGCTTATAATCAGGCTCGCAAACAAGTATGTCGGATAGGAGAGGAGCAGGCTTAGACCAGCTGTCGGTTTTGCTCAGAAACTTGATGGCTTCCGGGAAGCCCTCCATGTTCTCTACCAGCGATTTTGTCAGGTTGTACTGGTTCTGCTTAGAATCTAGGACACGGTTTAACTCAACCAGTTTGGTTTTAAGCTCTTCTATGGCCGCTTCTGTAGACTCTATACTTTGAGTTAACGTTTCTTCGTGGGCCTGCAATCTTACCAACTCAGAAGTGTTTTCTTCTAATACCTGTTGTGCTTCCTGTAGTTGTTCCTGAAGTATACGCCCGTCCTCGTCAGCGTTTGATTGCTGCTGCTGTAAACGCTCTAGCTCCTGGTTTATATTCTGTATCTGTACCTGGCCAATTTCCAGGGATTTGCTTAGCTGGTATACTTCATTCTGCTTTTGCTTGTGTTTCAGGACTATTGCTTGGTGTGCCTCCTGCAGGCTTGCTTTCTGCTCGTTTGCCTCCTGCAGCTGCTCTTTAACAGCTGCCATTTGCTCTTCCGATTCAGCAAATTTATCCTGCACTTCCATTAATTCGTCGCGCAGTTCAAGTATACTTTCCTGGGTATGTTCCAGGTTGGCTGTATCCTGCCCAATTTGCTGGCGCAGCTGCTGCATACGCTCTTTCAGGTAGTTGCTTCGCTCGGCCTTCAGCTTAATGTCGTTCTCTAACTGCCGCAGCTTGGCTGTCTGCACCTGCATGGTTTTCTGGCTTTCCGCCAGCTGTTCCTGCGTCTGGTTCAGTTCTTCTTTCTGGTCGGAAATGGCGTCTTCAGCCTCTGTTACGGCAAGCACATATCCTTCTTTCAGCTCCGTTTCATGCTGTACATCCTGCTGCAAGCGGTCCAGTGTATGCTGAAACTGAGAGATGTTGCGGTGAGCATATTCCAGGCTATGATTTTTATAGTCTTCCTTTAGCTGAAAGTACTTAATTGCTTGTTTTGCTTGCCTTTCCAGTGTTTTCATGTTTTTCCCGATCTCGAAAAGTACATCTTCAACACGCTCCAGGTCAGCGTCGGTTTCTTCCAGCTTTTTAAGCGTCTGCTTTTTTCTTACACGGAATTTTGAGATTCCGGCGGCTTCTTCGAACAATAAACGACGGGAGTTTTCCTTGTCATTAAGGATCTCGTCTACCATTTTCAGCTCTATAATGGCGTAGCTGTCGGAACCGATACCTGTATCCAGGAAAAGTTCGTTAATGTCTTTTAGGCGGCAGGTAACGCCGTTTAGTTGGTATTCGCTATCGCCGTTACGGAAGTACTTTCTGGTAACTGTTACCTGAGAATACTCTGTTGGCAATACACCACGGTTGTTATCAAACGTGATAGACACCTCGGCCATTTGGGTAGGCTTACGGGTTTTGGAGCCGTTAAAGATTACGTTCTCCATTTTGTCGGAGCGTAGGTTACGGGTTTTCTGTTCGCCCAATACCCAACGTATGGCGTCTACGATATTAGACTTACCACAACCGTTCGGCCCCACAATCCCGGTAATGCCGTTGTCGAAGTTAATGACTACACGGTCACCAAAGCTCTTGAAACCTTTAATTTCTAATCTTGATACTTGCATTCGCGTTCGCGGAATCTCTTCTGTTCTAACTTCAAAAGTAAGTTAATTTTCTTAATTAGCTATTCGGTTTTGTTTAAGTTCGTAAATAAAAACACTAGAGAATATGTGCGAATTGTTAAGCGGATATAGCCAGGAGGAATGGTTTTATAATAGGTATTAAAATACTATATTTGATAAAGTCATACAGCTACTACCATGGAAGATTTTAAGATCATACTTTACATACTTGCCGCAGTGGCTTATTTTCTTTTCACACAGTGGCGTAAGGCTTTTAGTGCACCTGAGCAGGAAGAAGAGGAGCGGCCTAAACCAAAGCGTGTACAGCAGCAACAGCCACAACAACCACCAAGGCCGGTAACTTCTTTTGAGGATATTCTGCGCGAGTTGCAACCTAAAATGGAGCAGGACAGAGCTGAACCTATTCCTGCACGTGAATTTGCAAGAGAGGTAACTCCAGCTCCCTTAGCTACGGCCACCGAGAGCACTACAAAGTATAAAAGTTATGAGCAGGCAGCTCCGAAAATATTATCATGGGAGAAAAAGGCAGAGGCCATAGAGGCTCAAAAAAGATCGATGGAGAGGCGACAGCCGGTGTTTAAAGCTTATAACCAGGAAAAAGCCCCGGAAAGCCGCTACGCTAAATTACTACGCAACCCTACCACTGTAAAAGACGCCGTTATACTTACTGAGATCTTAAAGCGGAAATTTTAGACTAGTTATTAATGGGGGTTAGATTGATTGGAAGGATTATTATTTCAACTGGTGGAACACAGAAATATCAGATTGGTAAGGTGAGGCAACAGCTCTTACAACGTTTTTTATGTTTACAAGTATCTTGTCGGCTATAAAGCGATAACTGTTTGTGTCCAGAAGCCTCTCCACTTCAGACGCTCGCAGGACCTTCGGACGCTGTGAGGTATTCATAGTCCTGTTTATCTAGAAATATCCAGAAAATCTGTTAAATCCTTTTTAACATTGGTCTTTATTGAAGGCCATCGCCATGCGTAATGGCATATGTTACAATGTTTGCTCCCATGCGTAGCGCTTGCTGCCTAACATGTTCCGGGTCGTTATGCACCTCCTGATCTTCCCAGCCATTTCCTAAGTCTGTTTCAAAAGTATAAAAACACACCAGGCGCCCTTTATGGATGATGCCGAAGCCTTGTGGCGGCTTGTTATCGTGTTCATGTATTTTGGGTAGTCCGCCGGAGAAGTTGAATTTCTGCCTGTAAATTGGATGATCGAAGGGCAGCTCGATAAACTCATACTCTGGAAATACTTTTTTCATTTCTTTTCGGATATACTTGTCCAGGCCATAGTTATCATCAATGTGCAGAAAACCGCCACTTAATAAATAGTTTCGAAGGTTTTGCGCTTCGGCATCGGAGAAGACTACGTTACCATGGCCAGTCATATGCACGAAGGGGTAACTGAAAATCTCAGGACTTCCTACTTCCACTACTGCTTCGTCGGGAGAGATATTCATATTCAGATTTTGGTTGCAGAACCTGATCAGGTTTGGGAGCGATGTTTTGTTAGCATACCAGTCACCGCCGCCGTTATACTTTAGCTTTGCAATTTTAAAACTGTACGTCTGGGCTAAACCCGTAAAGCAGGTTAAAATGACAAATATTACGGCAAGTATGGATTTTCTGAACTCAAAAAGTAGGCTTGTCTGCATAAGCTTTATAGTGGGGCGAATATATCATGTAGTACATTTAACGTATGGCACGCTACCAAGGCTGCCGTTTCGGTGCGTAATCTGCTTTTTCCCAAAGTTACTGGCCTAATGCCTGCTTCATAAGCTGTACTAATTTCAGCTGGAGAAAAGTCCCCCTCCGGGCCGATCAGGATGCAGTGCGGTTCACCGAATACATAATGGTCTTTTATACTTTTGGTGGCGTCGTCTTCTAAGTGAGCAATAAAAGTAGAAGACGGTTGAGATTTCTGAATGAATCTATGATAGGGGGTAAGGTCATTGAGTAAAGGCAGGTAGCCTTTCTGAGACTGTTTCATGGCGGCAACAGCTATTTTCTCAAGTCTGTCGAGGCGAAGCTGTCTGCGCTCTGAATGTTCGCATAGCAAGAAAGTAATTTCACTTACACCAATCTCAACAGCCTTCTCCACGAACCACTCCATGCGGTCTATGTTCTTGGTAGGGGCTACTGCAATGTGTGTGTAGTATGGCAACTTGCCGTACTCTATCTGCTTATCAATTATTTGCAGCTGACATTTCTTGTTATTAGCCTCTTGTATAATAGCTGTGTATAGGCTGCCTTGGCCATCTACTAAGTATATAGTATCACCATTGTGCAGGCGCAACACACGTGTACAATGTTTTGACTCCTCTTCCGGTAAAGTATAAAATTCGGATTTTATGTCTGGTGTATAAAAAAGATGCACTTCTGTTTTTAATTTAATTGTTGCTTGTTAAGTTGTTTAGCCGCACACATTTATAAACTATGATAAGGCTACAAAGTTTAAGTGACGTAGTGTATAGTAACGTACTTAAAACCACTAACATTTTAAATATACGAAAGTATCAGAGTACTTGATAACAGTAAAAGAAAAAGCCTCTCTGCACTGAGCAAAGAGGCTTTATACTTTAATGCTATAAATGCTTAAGCAGTTACTTCAACATTAGGTGCACCTGCCAGAATTTCATCATTTGCATACTCCGCATACTTCTGGAAGTTTTTAACAAATTTAGACGCCAAGTCAGTAGCTTTAGCATCGTACTCTTCTTTGTTAGCCCATGTATTGCGTGGGTTCAGGATCTCGTCCGGAACGTTAGGGCAAGTGTTTGGCATTTCAACACCGAAGATTGGATGCTTGGTAAACTCAACATTGTTAAGCTCACCATTCAGGGCAGCTGTGATCATGGCACGGGTATAAGGCAGTTTCATACGAGAGCCTACACCGTAAGGGCCACCAGTCCAGCCGGTATTCACTAACCAAACGTTTACATTGTTTTCTTCCATTTTCTTACCCAGCATTTCTGCATACTTTGTTGGGTGCAATGGTAAGAAAGCTGCTCCGAAGCAGGCTGAGAACGTCGTTTGAGGCTCAGTTACACCTACCTCTGTACCGGCAACCTTTGCTGTATAACCAGAAATGAAGTGGTACATTGCCTGGCTTGCGTTTAGCTTAGAGATTGGAGGTAACACGCCAAAAGCATCTGCTGTCAGGAAGAAGATGTTCTTCGGAATATCAGCTCTTGATGGCTCAATAGCGTTATCAATGTGGTTGATAGGGTAGGCAGTACGTGTATTCTCTGTTACAGAGTTGTTTGTATAGTCTACAGTACGAGTTCCCTCTACAAAGCGAGTGTTCTCAACAATGGCACCAAATTTAATGGCATCCCATATTTGCGGCTCTTTTTCATGAGTCAGGTCGATAACTTTAGCATAGCAACCGCCTTCAAAGTTAAACACGCTGTCTTCAGTCCAGCCGTGCTCATCGTCACCTATCAGTCCACGGTTAGGATCCGCAGAAAGCGTAGTTTTACCAGTGCCTGATAATCCGAAGAAAATAGCCGTGTCACCGTCTTTGCCTACGTTGGCAGAGCAGTGCATTGAAAGTGTATTGCGCTCCTGTGGTAGGATGTAATTCAGCACACCGAAGATACCTTTTTTCATTTCACCGGCATAACCAGTACCGCCGATCAGGATCATGTTCTTGGTGAAGTTGATGATCGCAAAATTTGACTGGCGTGTTCCGTCTACCTCTGGGTCTGCTTCGAACTCCGGTGCACAAATGATGGTGAATTCAGGTGTGTGGTTGTCGATTTCGTCCTGAGTTAGGCGCAGGAACATGTTGTTACAGAAAAGGTTCTGCCAAGCCTGTGTGTTTACAATGCGCAGGTTCAGGCGGTAGTCAGGGTGAGCACCTGCATAGGCGTCGCGCACATAAAGTTTACGGTCCTTTAGAAAGTCAACCATTTTAGCCTGTAGCTGATCGAATTTCTCTGGGTCGAAAGCGATGTTGATGTCGCCCCACCAAACCGTGTCTTCTGTTTTGGCATCTTTTACAACAAAGCGGTCTTTAGGAGATCGGCCGGTGAATTTGCCAGTATCGCACATTAGAGCACCTGTGTCAGTTAATACGCCTTCACCGTTTTTAACGGCTTCTTCAACCAGTTCGGCAGGAGTAAGATTCCAAAGCACCTCTTTAGCCTCCTTAATACCAAGGCTTTCCAGACCAACCTTAGATTTATATCCAGTTTCTTTCATTTGATTTTTTTGGGGTTTTGTTTTTAAACGGTTTGCTTCACAACTGCAGTACAAAAGTATAAAAAAATGTTTATCATAATATTGTGTAATGCAAATATTGCGCAGGCTTGTACACATTGGTATGGCTCGATACAAAATATTTGCCGGTATGCATTTTAACTAATATATTTACCTTCAATGTTTGCTTAATAACTCTAACCTAAACTAAACATTCAACTAATTAAAATTTATGTCTGTTAACCAACTTCACCCTGATGCTGCGGCGGCAAAAGAAAATCTGAAGCATCCCAAAGGGCTATACCTATTATTCTTTACAGAGTTATGGGAGCGCTTTAGTTATTACGGGATGCGTGGCCTCTTAATGCTATACCTAACTAAAACAGCCCTGGAAGGCGGCTTGGGCTATAGTGTAGCTGATGCAGCTTTAATTTACGGATACTTTACCGGCTTCGTATATTTTACGCCTATCATAGGCGGTTGGTTGGCCGATAAATTCCTGGGGCACCGTCGTGCTATCCTGATAGGTGGTGTACTGATGGCACTGGGCCAGTTCAGTTTATTCTCGACTCCATATATAGGAGTAGAGATGACCTACTTGGGTCTGTTACTGTTAATCATAGGTAATGGTTTCTTTAAACCGAATATTTCTTCAATAGTTGGTAATCTTTATGCGCAAGGCGACCCTCGCCGCGACTCTGCCTTCACTATTTTCTATATGGGTATCAACATTGGTGCTTTCCTGGCGCCACTAGTGTGCGGTTACCTGGCAGAAGACTACTTCGCAACAAAGGCTGTAGTAGATGGCGTTGAGCGTGTAACAAACTACGGTTTCCAGTATGGCTTCTTGGCAGCTGGTATAGGTATGGTGATTGGCCAGATCGTGTTTAACACATTAGGGCCACGCTTACTTGGTGATATTGGTCTGAAGCCGGTTAAAGCCGAAACTGATTCTGAGACTGGTGAAGCAGCTACTTCTAAAAAACTGTCTAAAGAGGAGGTTGATCGTGTTTCGGTTATCTTTATCATCTCTGTGTTTGTGATCTTCTTCTGGGCAGGTTTTGAGCAGGCTGGTAGCTCACTTACAGTTTACACTGATAGATACATTAACCGTGAAGTATTTGGCTTCCTTATCCCAACATCTTGGTTCCAATCAGTAAACCCGCTGTTTATCGTTCTGTTTGCTCCGTTAACTGCTAACTTGTGGCTGGCACTTGCTAAACGTGGCAAAGATTTGAGCATTCCAACTAAAATGGGTATCGGTATGATTTTGCTTGGTGTTGGTTTCTTCTTCATGGTGGGCGCTGTAATGGAGCGTGGCGGTGTTGAGGATGACACAATAAAGGCAAGCCTTGCCTGGTTGATTGCAACTTACTTCTTCCATACTATCGGTGAGCTTTGTCTTTCTCCGATCGGACTTTCAATGGTTACTAGACTGGCGCCTGTTACATTGGTGTCGATGCTTATGGGTGTATGGTTCTTAGCACCTTTCATTGCACAGATTGCTGGTGGTTATATCGCTTCTTATGTAGAGGAGCTTGGTGCCCTAACCATTTTCTCTGCTATTGGCGCTTTCGTAATACTTGCCGGTTTAATACTGCTTGCTATAACCCGTAAACTAGTGAACATGATGCACGGCCGCGGTTAAGCATACTTACATCTAATAAAAATCCCCTGATCTGCTTGTAGGTCAGGGGATTTTTATTTTAAGAAACCTGTGTTGCTTTCGCTGAAATTATCAGCGCAGAGTTGAACTTAAAATTAACTTATATTTTATCTTTCTAATTTAAACTTTTTTAAAAGGCTGCTATGTTGAGTGACAACTTGCAGGATAAGCTATCCTCAGGTTTAGATTTGATCATCAACTTTTAGCCACCATGTCTGCAAACTTAAAAAACACACGCAAAAGCCTTATTCTTTTTATATTTGCACTCTTCTCGCTTACTTCCTGCGAACTTATAGAGGCAGTAGATCAGGTAGTTGTCCCTAATTTTTCTTCGGGTAATAAAAGCGGCACCTACGTCATAAAGAAAGGGAAACACTACTCCAACAACAAAGCTAAAAAGCTTAAGGCAGAGATTATTCGAATCGAGGCCACTTTTGATAGTTCTGCCGTTTACACTACATCTGATCCAAAGAATCAAGCAGATATAAACAAGCTTTACGGCATGTCTGATTGCAAAACTAAGCACCACACGAATAGTGCCCGTTTCGGCTGGAGATGGTATAACAACCAGTTAGAAATATTGGCTTATACTTATGTTAATAAAAAGCGAGAGTTTAAACTGATCAGAGCAGTAGAGATTGGGCAGCCTGTGACTTATGAATTAAAACTTGAAGATAACCAGTATGTGTTTACTGTAAATGGTACAAAGGTAGTCATGCCAAGAAGCTGCAACGGAACTGGCGACGGCTATCTGCTTTACCCATACTTTGGTGGCGACGAAACTGCCCCACATACTATCAAGATAGCTATCAAGAATCTTATTTAATCATTTTGTTTATTAAGCAAATCAAATTAATGGCACCTTTAGAACTATTAATTTCAGCTACAGGCCGCTGCATCTGCTTTATCTTAGTGTCTAGTTGCTTGCTGTTAGGCTGTAAATCTACTGCTGATATTGATAATCCAGAACCAGCCTTAGTAACCTCTGTGCCTACTGTATACACAATTCCTAAAGGTGCTCATGGCACTAAATCTCCGTTCAGCCCCCGTAGCGTAACCAACTTAAAATTTGAAGCCACTTTTGATGCATCTGCCGTGTACGAAACCACAGACAAAGCTAACCAAGCAGATATCAACAAACTGTATGGTTTAGCCGATTGCAAATCGGATCACCATACTAACAGTGCTCGCTTTGGTTGGCGTTGGTACAAAAACCGCCTTGAAATACATGCCTATACTTATACTAACAAAGTAAGACGTTCTGTACTGGTAGATGTGGTGGAGCTTAATAAGTCTTATATTTACGAGTTATCGTTTGAGGACGGAAAGTATGCGTTTAAACTAAACGATAAGGTTGTTACGATGTCAAGAAATTGCAGCGGAATAGCAGAGGGATATCAGTTGTATCCATACTTTGGAGGAGATGAAGCAGCGCCGCATGACATCCGCATATCTATTCTGGACCTGAACTAGTAAACCTCTAAATGTTTACTTAAATAATATGACTTTCAGGACTTACCACTGAGAAATATGAATTAAAAAGCCCCTGCACCAGAAGGTACAGGGGCTTTTTTTATATAGTTATACTATAGGAGGTCTGATTACATCATGCCGCCCATTCCGCCCATGCCGCCTGGCATGCCACCACCCATAGGGGCAGACTCTTCAGAAGGCTCTTCAGAAACTACACACTCGGTAGTTAGAAGCAGGCCAGAGATAGAAGCAGCGTTTTCTAAAGCAAGGCGTGTAACTTTAGTTGGATCGATGATACCGGCAGCGAACATGTTCTCATACTTGTCGTCGCGGGCATTATAACCTAAGTCACCTTTGCCTTCGCGCACAGCCTGTACTACTACAGAACCTTCGCCGCCTGCATTGGCAACAATAGTTCTTAGTGGAGCCTCTAAAGCTGTTTTGATGATCTGAACACCTGTTTGCTCGTCAGCATTGTAAACATCAATGTTGTTAAGCGCGTCGATAGCACGGATAAGGGCAACGCCGCCACCAGCTACGATACCTTCTTCAACGGCAGCTCTTGTAGCGTGCAGTGCATCGTCTACGCGGTCTTTCTTCTCTTTCATCTCAACCTCCGTAGAAGCACCGATATAAAGGATAGCCACACCGCCGGAAAGCTTAGCTAAACGCTCCTGAAGTTTCTCTTTATCATAATCAGATGTAGTAGACTCCATCTGAGACTTGATCTGATTAACGCGGGCAACGATATCATCTTTAGAGCCGGCACCATTTACGATAGTAGTGTTGTCTTTGTCGATGATAACTTTCTCAGCCTTACCAAGATACTCTAATGTAGCGTTTTCTAACTTGTAGCCACGCTCTTCAGAGATTACAGTACCGCCAGTCAGAATAGCGATATCCTCAAGCATTGCTTTTCTTCTGTCACCGAAGCCAGGAGCTTTAACAGCGGCAATTTTAAGTGAGCCACGAAGTTTGTTAACTACAAGTGTAGCAAGCGCCTCACCGTCAACATCTTCTGCAATAATTACAAGGCCTTTACCTGTTTGAACAACTTGCTCCAACACCGGAAGCAGTTCCTTCATAGTAGAAACCTTCTTGTCGTAGATCAGGATGAATGGGCTGTCGAACTCAGCTTCCATTTTCTCTGCGTTTGTTACGAAGTATGGAGAAAGGTAACCACGGTCAAACTGCATACCTTCTACAGTTTTAACTTCAGTTTCAGTACCTTTTGCTTCTTCAACAGTAATTACACCGTCTTTACCAACTTTGTCCATCGCATCGGCAATCATTTTACCGATTTCAGCGTCGTTGTTAGCAGAGATTGTACCTACCTGAGAGATCTCTGAAGAGTTCTCGATTTTCTTAGACTGTGCACGCAGGTTCTCAACTACCACGTTAACCGCTTTGTCGATACCACGCTTCAGGTCCATTGGGTTAGCACCTGCAGCTACGTTTTTAATACCAGCTGTGTAAATAGCCTGTGCCAATACAGTAGCAGTAGTAGTACCGTCACCAGCTTGGTCAGCAGTTTTAGAAGCAACTTCTTTTACCAGCTGCGCACCCATGTTCTCGATAGCGTCTTTCAGCTCAATTTCTTTCGCTACAGAAACACCGTCTTTTGTAATAGTAGGAGCACCGAATTTTTTGTCGATGATCACGTTACGGCCTTTAGGACCTAAAGTAACTTTAACAGCATTTGCCAGTTTATCAACGCCAGACTTTATTTTGCTGCGAGCGTCGGCATCAAATGTGATGTTTTTAGCCATAATTATATCTGTTTAGATAATGAATTTAAAGGATGAAAATTAAAGTACTGCCAGAATATCAGACTCACGCATGATCAGGTAGTCGCTACCGTCTACAGAGATCTCAGTACCTGCATACTTGCCATACAACACCTGGTCGCCAACTTTTACCTGTGGCTTCATCAACGAACCTTGCTCAGATACTTTACCTTCGCCAACGGCTACTACCTCACCACGCTGCGGCTTCTCTTTAGCTGTATCAGGAATAATGATACCAGACTTTGTTTTTTCTTCTGCTGCAGCAGGAGCAACAATTACTCTGTCTGCTAATGGTTTAATGCTGATTGACATAGTTTGTTATGTTTTTTTTGTTTTAATGGTTTATAGTTTATCGTTATAACCGAAGGTGTATTATCATTTCCTGTGCCAATGCCTTAAAACTGACATTTCAGGCCAAATTTTCAGCTTTTAACGCTGTCATTCATGTCAGGTTTGACAAAATTGGCAGACACCGGGAACTTTTTAAGGAAAGATACTGACAGGGTAAAAATAACAAAGCCGGCTTTGAGGGCCGGCTTTGTTTATACTTTGTAAGTTACTTCTTAGTTGTTGGCTGTGTCGATCATTTCTGGAATCTCGGCAGCATCAGGAATAGCAGCAGGATTTTCTCCTTCTGTTGCACCTGGCAACGTAGCAGGAGCAGGGGCATTAAGCTGACGAGCACGCTCTACGTTAATGTTTCTTTCTGTTCCCTGGTTAGCTGTTCCAACTATCATGTGTGTACCGAGTGTAAGTACAACCAGCGCTATGGCAAAGCCCCAGGTTAGTTTCTCCAGCAAGTCTCCGGTACGTTTAACACCCATTAACTGGCTGGTGCTACCACCAAACTGGCTTGAAAGTCCGCCTCCTTTAGGATTCTGAGCCAACACAACCAAAATAAGCAGCACGCAAATGAATACAATAATACTGATAAGGGCGATGTACATATTAGCTTAAGTTTTGTAATTTTTCTATCTGTTCAGCAAAGTAACTCTTTTTTTCCGGATTTTTCAATATGAGTTGCTCATATATTTTAATTGCCTTCTTAATTTTTCCTTGCTTCAGGAAGATGCCAGCAAGGCTTTCAGAGGCCATTCCTTTCTTAATCTTAGTACTCTTGAGTGATAAATCCTCCTGAGGCTCAGGTTTTAATTTAATATTAGCCATAGTTTTGAGCCTAGGGTTCAGCTTTAGAAACTGGTCTATTAAATCCAGTTGGTTGCTAAGCGAATGTTGCACAGGTTGAACTGCCTTTTCCAGTTCATGGGTCTTGCTGTACTCTAAAATAAGCTCCGGGTGAAAGCTCTGAGGCCTTTGTCGGGTATACTCATTCTTTAGCTGTAGCACTTCGCCCATCCGGCTAGAGCTCATCCAATATCCCAAGGCATCCTCAGCATACAGGCGGTCTATCTCATCAAAGGTATAGTTTATTTCGGCGTCTGCTGCGTCCTTTTCATCTATAGCAGGGGCGTCTTCATAAATATCATCTTCAACTATACTTTCTGCTTTAGGCTCTTTATTTGTTATGGCAGTGTCTTCTTCCAGCTCTGATAAAGCTTCTCCAGTTTCTGCCAGGTGATCAGCTATACCAAGTGACGGTGCCTGCAGTTCTGGTTCAGGGTCCGGATCAGGTTTTTGAGCTAGTAAATCGGTAAAAGATGAGCTAAGGCTGTTAATGGTTAGCAACATGGCCAGCTCTGAGTCTATTTGCTGCTGCTCTGCCTCCAAGGCTGCAGGAGAATCTTCTACTTCTTCTGCAACTACTGGTGCTACTTCCTCATCTGCTGTAATTTCAATGATAGTTTCTTCAGCAGGCTCCTCAACAATTTCTTCAACCAGCTCAGGCTCGAAAACCTCAGCTTCAATTATTTCTTCTTCCGGAGTTATACTTTCGGTGTCACCTTTTACTTCTTCATCTGCAGCGGTTACTGCTAAAGTATGTACTGCAGTTGTTGCTTCAGGCTGTAGTACAGACGAGCTTTCTTCCTCCTGATTTGAACTGGTATTTTCTTCAAATACAGGCTCAGCAACAGTGGAAGTATAGATAATGCGTTTAAGCAGCTGCCTATCTGTGGCGTAGGAGGAGGCTTTACGCAAACGCTGTGTCGAAAGCATACTTCCTTTGTCGTAGGCAGATTTGGCGAGCAATAGATGTGCAGTCTGGCAATAAGGGAAAGTGGCGGCCACCTTTTCCAGCTCTTCAGTTTGCTGGTCAGAGATGTTCGCTACCTGTTTTATCAGTTTAAGAAAAGCTGATTTGTTCATTTGGTGTTAGTGATACTTTAGGCGATAGTATATAACTACCAGTCTGCTACCGTTTTATTAAATACATCTACTACAAGGCGTTCCGTCAGTGCATCGATCTCTGCAGGGGTGATTTGTGTAACGTCACGACCTTGCTGAAAATCCTGAGATATGGAGAATAACCTATCAAAGTTCTTATCGGGGTTCTTCACATTAGTAAATCGAACCTGTATGCCCAGTGTAAGCCTGTTTAAGCCTGCTATATCCTGTACACCTTCACGTTGGATGGCAGCAGGGGTATAAGTAAAACTAACAATCTGTCCTTCCAATTGCAAGTCTCCGTCGCGCTGAACAATGTTCAGGTTAGAGTTTCTTTGGAAAAACGTTTTAAAGTTATTTGTTACAAGCTGGGTCAGGTTTGCAGGACCTTCGCCGGTGCTGTTCTCAAAGTTCTGAATAGTAACGGTTTGAATGTCAGGTGGCAGGGTAGAGCCTGAGAAAGAATAAATGCCACAACCACCGCAAAGTATCAGCAAAAGCGGCAATGCATAAATCCATAACCTAGTCTTAATCCTCAATGTCATACTGCTTTAGTTTGCGGTAAAGTGTTCTTTCTGATATGCCGAGGTCCTGGGCGGCATACTTTCTCTTATTATTATGTTTTTTAAGTGCCTTCAGGATCAGTTCTTTTTCTTTATCCTCTAAAGATAAGCTTTCTTCTTCTGTTTCGTGCGGAATATCTTCTACTTTCTGGTCTTCGTACTCGTGCATCTGCGCATGTTGTACCGGCAAATAAAATGCTTCGTGCTGTTTTGGCTCCTGGTGCTGGTAAGTAGTTCGGCCATTGATGGTTTCTATTCCGTCAAATAAGTGCCCGTGCTCTTTTATTAGTTCCTGCTCGTTGTGCTGGTTGGTCATAATCTCGAAAACCAGCTTCTTCAGTTCCGACACATCGCGGCGCATATCAAAAAGCACTTTGTATAGTATATCGCGTTCCGAGAAGTGCTGATCAGAAGAAGCAGATGCCTCTTTGCTTAACACAGCCGGAAGGTTGCTTTGCTCGCGCGGCAGGTAGTGCCTTAATTTATTAGCGTCAATTTCACGGTCATACTCCAGCACAGATATTTGCTCTACAATGTTTTTCAGTTGACGGATGTTGCCTGGAAAACGGAACGCCAGCAGCTCCTGCACAGCATCAGCTGTAAGCGTGATTGGCTTAACTTTATATTTTTCTGAAAAATCTGCGGCAAATTTACGGAACAACAGGTAAATATCGTCGCCACGTTCGCGCAGTGGCGGCACTGTAATAGGCACTGTATTTAACCTGTAGTATAAGTCTTCCCGGAAACGGCCCTTCTCTACTGCGTTTAACAGGTTAACATTCGTAGCAGCCACTACACGTACATCTGTTTTCTGTACTTTAGAAGAGCCCACTTTTATAAATTCGCCGTTTTCCAGTACACGTAGTAGTCTGGCTTGAGTTCCTAGTGGCATTTCACCGATCTCGTCCAGGAAAATGGTGCCTCCGTCTGTTACTTCAAAATAGCCTTTACGGGTATCGTGAGCACCAGTAAAAGAGCCTTTTTCGTGTCCAAACAATTCAGAATCGATTGTGCCTTCAGGTATAGCGCCGCAGTTAATAGCAATAAATTGGCCGTGCTTGCGGGGGCTCAGCTGGTGTATGATTTTGGAGAACGACTCCTTGCCACTGCCGCTCTCGCCTGTAATAAGCACCGTCATTTCGGTAGGGGCCACCTGGGCTGCTACCTGTATGGCATGGTTTAGCAAGGGTGAGTTGCCTATGATGCCAAAACGCTGCTTTATACTTTGAATATCGATATTGCGCATGTTTCTAATTTGAAGATTTGGAAAGGTGGAGATTTGAAGATGCCATAAAGTCAATTTTTAAATTATGACATCTTCAAATTTCCAAATCTAATCTAAAGCCTCACCGAACAGGGTGCCTACGCTGCAGTCGTGCACCAGCACGTTCACGTAGTCGCCTTTTTTGTAGTGCTTCTTATCAAAGATAACCACTTTGTTCTGGTCGTTGCGGCCGCTAAGTTGTTCTTCTGATTTTTTGGATTTTCCTTCTACTAATACTTTGTGCACCTTGCCAACATCACGTTTGTTGCGGTTAAGCGACGTTTCACGCTGCTTGGTAATGATCTCGTCCAGGCGACGCTTCTTCACTTCCAACGGAATATCGTCTTCCAGCTTTCTGGCTGCCAGTGTGCCCGGACGCTCAGAGTAAAAGAACATGTATGAGTAATCATACTGCACATAATCCATCAGTGAAAGCGTGTCCTGGTGCTCTTCCTCTGTTTCAGTGCAGAAGCCGGCGATCATATCCGAAGAAATACCACAGTCTTCGCCAAGTATAGCACGAATGGCATCTACACGGTTAATGTACCACTCACGGTCGTAGGTGCGGTTCATCAGTTCCAGCACACGAGAGTTACCGCTTTGCGCCGGCAGGTGTATATATTTGCAGATGTTGTCATACTTTTTCATGGTGTACAACACTTCATCTGTAATGTCTTTCGGGTGCGAGGTAGAGAAACGCACACGCAGATTTGGTGATAATAAAGCCACCATTTCCAGTAGTTGCGCAAAGTTTACGCTTTCCGCTCCGTCTTCAGAAGCCCATTTGTAAGAGTCTACGTTCTGGCCCAGTAGTGTTACTTCTTTATAGCCCTGTGCCACTAGTGCCTCAGCCTCACGCACAATAGAATGCGCATCGCGGCTACGCTCACGGCCACGCGTAAACGGTACCACACAGAAAGAGCACATATTATCGCAGCCACGCATAATCGAGATAAACGCACTAACACCGTTGCTATTCAAGCGGATAGGATTGATGTCAGCATAGGTCTCTTCACGCGATAAAAGCACGTTAACGGCTTTCTGACCACCGTCTACTTCATTAATCAGGTTCGGCAGATCGCGGTAAGCATCCGGGCCAACCACCAGGTCAACAATTTTCTCTTCTTCTAATAATGATTTCTTAAGACGCTCCGCCATACAGCCTAGCACGCCAACCATCATCTCCGGCTTCTTCTTTTTAAAATAGTTGATTTGACCTAATCGGTTACGGACAGTCTGCTCCGCTTTCTCACGGATAGAGCAGGTGTTAAGAAACACCAGGTCAGCCTGCGCAATATCAGAGGTGGTATCAAAACCATTCTCAAACATGATGGACGATACGATCTCACTATCCGAGAAATTCATGGCACAACCATAGCTCTCGATGTACAGTTTGCGCAGCTTTCCAGTCTTTGTTTCCTGGGTAATATGGGTTGTATCACAGGCCGCTGCCTCTTCTGGTGTGCGGCTGTCTATAAAATCTAAATCTACTATCGGATCCATGCTTATTCTTTTACTGCTGCAAATATACTATAATCTAATCAAAGCCGTGACAGAATGGCAGCTTTAATCAATTATGAATTACGAATTAATAATTATGATTTGATTGTAAGTATAAGTTTCTAAACCTGTAGTCGTATGACTGCATAAAACCTATTCATAATTGATAGTTAAGCATTCATAATTCAGGCGAGAACTCAGTCTTGTGCCAACACCTTTAAAATTGCCTGCGCCTTTAAAAGGCATTCTTCATACTCTTGATCAGGGTTAGAATCATAAGTAATGGCGCTGCCTACCATAAAAGAGAGATAGCGGCTGCTGGCGTTGTATTGTATACTTCTGATTACGACATTAAAATCACAATTATTTTCTGGCGTTATATATCCAAAAGTACCAGAGTATAAGCTTCGCTTAGTGTCTTCCAGTCCCTCAATGATCTGCATAGCGCTTATTTTTGGTGCACCAGTCATACTTCCCATCGGAAATGCTCCGTTTAATGCATCAACCAGGTCGTTGGCTGGTTTAAGCTCACCGGTTATGGTAGAGATCATCTGCGACACCTGCCTGAAGCCGTAAATCCCAAACATTTCCTCTACCTGCACGGTTCCGGTGCTGCATGAACGGCTTAAGTCGTTGCGTACCAGGTCTACGATCATCATGTTCTCGGCCAACTCTTTTTCATCGTAGCGCAGTTGGTGCTGTAGTTGTGCGTCTTCTTCGGGTGTTTTGCCTCGTTTGATGGTACCTTTTATTGGCTGAGAAATCAATTTCCGGCCTTCTTTTTTAAGGAAGCGTTCCGGAGAGGCACACAACAAATACTTGTCGTTATACTTCATGTAACCGGAAAATGGAGTAGGAGAAGCCTTGTTCAGAGCCAGGTATAAAGGCAAAGGTTGCAAATCGGCATCTTCAGCAAAGAACTCTATGCAGTAGTTTAACTCATATACATCGCCCTCCAGAATATGCTGTTTTACCTGCGCTACATTGGCTTTGTACTTCTCCGGAGATACCCGCTGCTGCACCTGAACCTTTTCAGGAGACCCAGCAGCTGGAGCTTTTGTAGATAGTATAGCATCAAGTATAGTATTTATACTTTGTGCTGTGCTATAAATAGTTACGGTTGAATCGTTAAAGTATAAGTATACTTCTGGTTCAAAGAAAAAGGCTAGCGGAAAACCTATGCCATCGTTATTTTGGCTGCTTAGTTTTTCGATCTGGTTCTTCAGGTCGTAAGAAATATAACCACACCATAAGCCATGTTGCTCCGTGAGCTTTCCCCGCATACTATCCAGTACATTGTCTTGGTCAAGCTCCAAAGGCTTGCCTGCAGATACGGCCAATAAATGTTTGAAGCCGTTGTGAGGATAGGGTATGTTGTTGGGGTTATAGTAGGAAACCAATGGGTACTGATCAGCCCAGGCAAGAGCTTTGTGCACGAATCTCTCTAGAGCTACAGGTAATTCTTCTGCTTTTATAGTTTTGGTAAACATATGGCGTGTCTTACCTAAAAAGATGAAAGGGCGAGCTTGGCTTTGGCGTCGATGCTATTTTTGTACTCATGGTCTTTATAGCTCATTGCTTTTTTGAAGTATGCTTTGGCTAAAGTGTCCTGGTTTTGTACTCGATAAATGTACCCCAGTTGCAGGGCTGCATTAGGGGCAAAGTATAAATTGGAGTTTCCGCTAACTGAGATTGTGTTCTTATAAAACTTAACTGCCTGCGTAGTATCCTTTAAACCATCAAAGACGCGGGCCATGCGATAAGTATATTCTGCCTGAGCAGGAAGAGCGGCTTTAGAAACATCTAGGCTGCTCAGAGATTTTAGTGCCTCTTTGTAATAACTACCGTCCGACTGCAATCTGGCTAGCAAAAGTGGCTTTATAGGGCTTTCATTTTTTAATACATACTTAGCTGCATACTTATCTTCTTCAATTTCTTCGAGGCCAACATCTGCTATTTTATTATAATACCAAAGTGCCTGTGGCCGGTGATCACTTAAAAAGTAGGCAAGGTATAGTTTAAAATGAGCTGCCTTAAGGTAATGCTTGCCTTTGTGCTTATTCAGGAAAGATAAATTAAGGTTTGCAGATTCCTCAAAATCTCCTCGGTACAAATATAAGTCAGCAGCCATGTGTTGCAGGTAAGGAAAGCTGAGGTACTGTATACCTTGAGGCCTTTTAGTATAGAGTGCCAGTGCCTTTTCGCTGTGTTTAGTCTTTTTAAGCAAATGAATGGCTGCAAACCGGAACAAGAGGTTATCAGAGTGACGGTTGGTTATACTTTCGAGGATGCGAATTGCCTGCTGCTCGTGCTCCTGATCTACTAATTGAAGTGTAAGGCCATACATTATCTGCGCCTCCGCCTGAAAAGGGTTCTCTTTTGTAGCAGCTGCTTTTAAATTGGCAAGTCCGGCTTTTATACTTCCTTTCATACCGATGATATTCAGAAACCATTTATAGTTATCTGGAACAGAACCAATGAGCACCTGCAGCATGCCCAGAGTCTTTTTATTAGGTATAAAATCGGGGTGATGTTTTGCAATAGAAGTATAATGAAGGTAAGCCTGTCGAATGTCCCAGGCAGCAGATAACTTATTGCCAAATAAAAGCTTACTAACGCCTATCTGCATTTTTACTTCGGCTTGCGCATACTTTTTCCAGATGCCGTTATCTTTTACTTTTTCGATTTTATAAAGTCTGTCCTCCTGCCTTTTAATTAAAGCATCATACGCGGACGCATCCTGCTGCACACATAAGGTCAGGAAATCCCCATAGTTTTCGATAAGCAATGCCGCAGCATTAGTAGGGTTTACCTGTAACTCCTGCTCAACTAGCTGTCGGCCAGATGTAACCTTTAGCTTAAGGTATTCCTGGTGTGCTTTTAGTGTAGCTGTATTGTAAACAGATGAGGCAAAAAGAGGCTGCATGCTGAGCAGGGCAATGCAGAGCATCAAAAAAAAAGGATGGGGTTGAGCCATCCTTTTTGAAATTATATGTAAGCGATTGCCGCTCAACTTTTGATATTAGAATACACGCTGCTCAACACCAGCCAATATACGGCCGCAGTGTTCGCAAACAATAACCTTCTTCTGAGCTGCGATATCTGCCTGGCGCTGTGGTGGCACAGTGTTAAAGCAACCGCCGCAGGCATCACGCTTTACAGTAACAACAGCTAGGCCGTTGCGTACGTTTTTGCGGATACGAGAATAAGCACTTAGCAAACGATCTTCGATGTTAGAAGAGGCATCCTGACGCTCTTGCTCCAGTTTGTTTTCTTCTTCCTCACTCTCCGATACAATCTGATCTAGTTCGTGTTTTTTGTTATCAAGGTCTTTACGACGCTCTTCTAAGCGGTGCTTAGTGCCCTCGATATCGTTGTTTTTCTGCTCGATCTGGTAATGTGCTTCTTTGATCTTTTTCTCAGCGATCTGAATTTCCAATTTCTGAAGCTCTACTTCTTTAGTGATGGCATCGTATTCGCGGTTGTTGCGAACATTCTGCTGCTGATCTTCATACTTACGGATTAGACCTTCTGCGTCTTTGATGGCTTGCTTACGCTGTGCGATTGATTCGTTTAGCGCTGCGATTTCATCATCAAACTTACGAACCCTCACCTCATAGCCTTCAATCTCATCTTCCAGGTCCTGAACCTCTTCGGGTAGGTCACCTCTTACGCGTCTAATTTCATCAAGCTGCGAATCGATGCTCTGGAGCTTTAATAATGCTTCCAATTTGCTGGCTACAGTACTTTCCATGTATTAAAAAGTGTATCTGATAGGGTTTGTGTTTACTTTTGTTAAATAGACTGCAAAATTAGTAAAGTTTTTGGAAATTGTATCATAAAAAATCTCCTTTGTAAATACCTCACTTTCATAGTGTCCGATATCGGCTATCATCATTTGGCCTTCTGCGTCGAAAAATTCATGGTATTTAACATCGCCTGTTACCAATGCATCAGCCCCCTGCCGCAACGCATCTTTTATAAGGAAACTGCCAGCACCGCCGCAAACAGCAACCCGTTTTATACTTTTGGATCCTACTGTAGTATAGCGCAATCCCTGCAATTCCATTTTCTCTTTTAGGTAAGCAAGAAACTCTTCTTCGGCTAAAGCATTTTCTAATTCGCCTATTATGCCAATTCCTACTTCCTGGTTCTGGTTCTCCAGGGTATATAAATAGTGTGCTACTTCTTCGTAAGGGTGTGCTGCTTTAAGTGCTGCCAATATTTTGCCCTGCAGGTAAGCCGGGAAAATTACCTCAATACGGTTTTCCTGTACCTGCTCTAGTTTGTTGATGCCTCCAATAGTAGGGTTAGCCTTATCAGTAGGAGTAAAGCGGCCTGTGCCTGCTACACTAAAGCTGCAACTATTGTACTCGCCAATATTACCTGCACCTGCCTGGTGTAGCGCATCTAACACCTGATCCGTGTTGTCTACCGGCACAAAAGTAACCAGCTGCATTAAGGTTTGAGGCTTGTTTATTAGTATCCGATGCTTACTTAAACCTAATTTGTCTGCTATTTTAGTATTAACACCATTTATTACACTGTCCAGGTTAGTATGGCTGGCATAAATGGCAATGTCATGTTTAATGGCTTTTATAATAGTGCGCTCTACATAATTTTTACCTGTCAAAGACTTCAGCCCTTTAAAGATGATCGGGTGGTGTACCACGATTAGGTTACAGCCTTTCGTAATGGCATCTTCTACTACCTCCTCGGTACAATCTAATGCAATTAATACGGCTCTAACTTCGTCGTTTGGGTTTCCGGTTAACAAACCGGCGTTATCGTAACTTTCCTGGTATATAAGTGGTGCAAGCTGCTCCAGATGGTTGGTTACGTCTTTAATGCGAGTAGTCATAGTTCTGATAATTTCCGGTTTTGGCGTCTCGGTTTAAAATTAATTCTAATTTTGCTTTAGCTAAAATGATATGGTGAAATATCTCAAATTACTGCTCTGGCCTTTTGCTGTACTTTATGGTGCTGTTACAAGTTTGCGCAACCAGTTTTATAACAAAGGTATACTTAAAAGCACCTCCTTTGAATTACCTGTAATTGCAGTCGGTAATTTAACAGTAGGCGGCACAGGTAAAACGCCGCATGTAGAGTATTTAATCCGGTTACTACAAAAGTATAACTTAGCAACACTCAGCCGAGGATATAAGCGTAAAACCAAAGGGTTTATACTTGCCGATGCCACATCAACTGCAGCACAGCTCGGCGATGAGCCCTATCAGTATTATCAGGATTTTCCGGGTATAAGCGTGGCTGTGAGCGAAAGCAGGGTAGAAGGGGTGCAGAAACTGAGGCGGCTAGTGCCTGATATTGAGGTGGTAGTGCTGGACGATGCCATGCAGCACCGGGCTATCAGGCCTTCTTTCATGATCATGCTAACGGATTACAATCGGCCATTTTTTAAAGATTTTATACTTCCTGCTGGCTTATTGCGCGAAAGCAGGTCAGGTGCAGCACGTGCCGATGTGGTGGTGGTAAGCAAATGCCCGCAGCACATGAGTCATTCTGAAATGGAGAAGTATACTTCCAGCATCAGAAAGTATACTACGGCGGCAGCACCTGTTTTCTTTTCAACTTTTAGATACGGTGCGCCGGTAAGTATAGGGGCCGCAAGTCAATTATCAAAAAGTATAATACTCTTAACTGGTATTGCCAATCCGGCACCATTAAAGGAGTATCTTGCTACAGCGGGTTATCAGGTAGTTAAAGTCTTTTCTTTTCCTGATCACCATACTTATTCTTTGCAGGATGTGGCTCAAGTAAAGTCTTATTTGGAAAAGCATAAAAACCAAATTATAAGCATTATAACCACCAGCAAAGATGCCGTTAAACTTACTGCCGGCGAGTTAGCCGATGCTACAAAAACACTTGATTTATTTTACCTGCCAATACAAGTAAGCTTTCTAAAAGACGCTGCACTTTTTGATTCTATGGTTGCAGGACACGTAAAGGATTTTATGACCGTTAATAGCATATAGTGTTTAACTAATACTTTTGAGAAGTATAGGCAATGTAAAAGCATGCTTGTTGTGCTAAAATCACTAATTTTGAATTGTGAAAATTAAGTTACTCTTCGGATTACTCCTCGTTACATGGCTGTCAGGCAATAATGCCGCTGCTCAGGTTATAGATGATTCTACAAAAGTGTTGTACGGTCCCAGAACAACTTTGCAGTTGTTTGAAAGAGATGTAATGGAAGGTCGTTTGGTGCGCAGCCGCATCGATACTTCTATCAACAACATGCAAAATGAGCGCTACTGGTACAATGATACCGCTTATTACCAGCACCTTGGCAATGTGGGCACTGCAGCACAACCTTTATTGTTCCGGATGCCCCAGAAAATTGGTGTTCGTTTCGGGAGAAATACCTTTGATCGTTATGCTTATGATCCGGAAACGATAAATTATTATGACACGCGTTCACCTTATTCGCATCTATACTATGTACAGGGGCAGCGTGGCGAGCAGGTGTTTGAGGGTATTTATGCACGCAACATAACGGAACGCTGGAATGCCGGTGTTGCCTATCGAATTATCTCGTCTAACAAGCAACTCGATGCACAGCGCCGCGAAGGGCTAATCGATAACCAGGCAGTCAAAGCATTTTCACACTATACTTCTGAAAACGATCGCTTCGACCTCTTCTTTAACTATACTATGATGAAGGTTGAGCAGATAGAGACTGGTGGCATCAGGCCAGAACCTACAGATACGCGCGATGACTTGTTTGACTATGAACAGGAAAGTGTGTTTCTGAACCAGGCAGCCTCAGAAGAAACCAGACATGGAGTGCATCTAACTAACATTTATAAGCTAGCTGACGAAAATCTAAAAGTATACAGTACTACGGATTGGTACCGTCAGGCTAATGAATACAGCGATAATGCTTTCCCGACTGATGATAATGGCACGCTTCTTTTGTACCCGGCAATATTGTACACTGGTGTCCGGACACAAGACCGTAATGTGTATACTGAGCTGCAAAACCAATTTGGGTTTACAGGCAACAGCAGCATATCTTTCTATAAAGCATATTTAAAACACCGCCATGCAAATATCGACTACACCATACTTGACTTCATGCGCAGGGATACCACAAACACTGAAGTCAGGAAAGGGGACGCTGCAACATTTAATCAATTATTTATAGGCGGGCAGTTGCGGTTGTTCTACGAAAACAAGGCCGAGCTTTTAGTTGATGGAGAGTTTCAAATCTCTACGGACTATCGTGTGAAAGCACATGGTAAGTTAGCAGGATTATGGGCATCTCAGGAGCGCATATTGCGTTCTCCATCACTGCTGGAAGAGTTCATGATCAGTAACCATTTCCGGTGGGACAACGAGAATTTTAAAAGTTCTGTGATTGACCGCACTGAAGTAGGTTATTCTGGTAAATTAGGAGAGAGGCAGCACATAAAACTTGGCCTGAATTATACTAACATCAAGCGCTATATCTTTTTTAACGAAGGGGCAGTGCCAGAGCAACTAGGAGGAAACCAACGCCTATGGGGTGCTGAAATAAAGCATCATATAAGGTTCGGACCAATGCATTTCGAAAACTTTGCCGCTTATACTAATACCGATGAGGCTACACGTGTTAGAGTGCCGGAGTGGGTGCTAGACTCTAAGTTATACTTTGAAGGTTTTATATTTAAGAAGGCTTTGTTTGGTCAGGTGGGGGTGCAGGCATACATGCCAAGCGGATATTTTGCCGATGTTTATATGCCTGTAACGCAGCAGTTCTATCTACAAGATGGTTTTAAGCTGAACACATACCCAGTGATTGATGTGTTTTTGAGCGCCGACATTAAAACGGTAAATGTTTTCCTGAAAATGAGCCATGTAAACAACGAGCTGTGGGAGCCTGGTTATTTTGTAACGCCTGGATACCCTGGGATGCGCCGCAGTTTCATTTTCGGCCTGAAGTGGATGTTCTTTGATTAACAGTTAGCGAATGACTGTATGAGTAAATTGGTCGCGGCGTTATAAAATATGACAGACTGTACCTGAATCTTTGTTCTACCTACATCCACTCAATCACTCATTTAAGCATTCGAAATTATACTTTCCCATGTCTGAATTACAGCCTAACAAAACCATACTTCGCTTAGAGTTACCTACCGACCCGCGTTGGGTCAACATCGCGGAGAAAAATATAGAAGAAATTCTTGTAGATCACGCTTACTGCGAGCAGAAAGCTGCCACTTCGGCTATTTCGCTAATCGTAAAGTATCCAGACAAAACAAAGCTGGTGGACGAACTGACAGACCTTGTAGCTGAGGAGTGGAGCCATTTTGAGCGTGTGCTGGAGCAGTTAAAGAAACGCGGCTATGGCCTAGGCCGCAACAGACCTGATGAATATGTGGTGCAGCTAAGCAAGCATATCCGAAAAGGCGACAAGCGTGAACGCCAGCTGATGGACCACCTGTTAGTAAATGCTCTAATTGAAGCCCGTAGCTGTGAGCGTTTCAAACTTCTATGGAAGAATATTCAGGATGAAGAACTGCAGAAGTTCTACTATGAACTCATGGTGTCAGAAGCCGGACACTATGTGAGTTTTGTAAAGCTTGCCAAAGAGTATATGCCTTTTGATGTGGTAGATGCCCGATTTAAAGAGCTTCTTCAGATTGAATCGGAGATAATCCGTAACCTGGAGCCGCGCCCGGACAGGATGCATTAGTTAATTGTTAAATTGCTGATTGTTGAATTGTTTAGGCTCTTAAGTGTAATAGTGGTTTCTGTTAAATCTGGCCTTTAGTATAACTTTAAGTAGTCGCCTAAATCGCACTATACGAAAAACAACAATTAATCAATTTAGCAATCAACCATCACGTCTTTTGCTTCTTCTTCTTTGCTGCCGGGAACAGGATGTTGTTTAAAATAAGTCTGTAACCAGGAGAGTTAGGATGTAAAGCCAGGTCTGTTGGGTCTTCGCCTACTAAGTGCTGGTAATCTTCGGGGTCGTGACCTCCGTAAAAGGTCCAGGTGCCTTTGGCGTAGGTGCCGTGCATGTAACGTATCTCGCCTAATTCTCCGTTTTCACCCATCACCACCACTTCTGGTTTAACCAAGCCTTTTCGGAAGGCTGTTGTTTGGCCCATAAAACCCTTTATAGTTTTAGCGTGGTTCTGAGTAAGCATAGTTGGGATGGGGTCCCATTTGGCTGAAAACGTGAAGAGCTGAAAATAGTCGTTTGTCTCTGTAACCGGACGCTCCTGGGGCTGCATATCGATATTCGAGTACTCATATTCTAATGGGTTTCGAGATATTTTAAAGTCCTTAAAGGCAAATGTTTTAGAATAATCGAGTTTACTTTGTGCGTTAGGGTCGGCGGCATCACCGTCAAACATACCTTCAACAATATCCACTCCTTCGGCGGCCAAGGCAATATCGTAGGTATCGGTGGCAGAGCACATGGCAAACAGGAAACCGCCTCCTGCACAAAAGTCTTTAATTTTGTTTACTACAGCCAATTTTAACTGCGATACCTTCTTAAAACCAAGCTTCGTGGCAGATTCTTCGGCCTCGCGCTGCTGCTCCTGGTACCAAGGGTAGTGACGATAACTCGCATAGAACTTTCCGTACTGGCCTGTGAAGTCTTCGTGGTGCAGGTGTAGCCAGTCATACTTTGGTAGGTCGCCTTTAATAATTTCCTCGTCATAAATTACATCATAAGGAATTTCAGCGTAGGTAAGTACCAGTGTTACGGCATCATCCCAGGGCATCTTAGACTTTGGCGTATAAACAGCCACCTTTGGCACTTTTTCCAACTTCATAATATCCATGTTGGCTTCCGGGTTGCTGATCTCAGTAAGTATACCGTTATATTGTGCATCCGAAATTACGGTGTAGCTGATACCACGCACTACCAGCTCATTCTCCAACTGCGGACCATGCTGAAAGGCAAAGCTGCCGCCTCTGTAGTTAAGTAACCAATCTACGGGAACATTTCTGCTGAGCACCCAATATGCCAATCCGTAAGACTTCAGGTGGTCTTTCTGTGCCTCATCCATTGGCACAAGTATAGTGCTGGCTAAGGCAGAAAAAGTGGTAAGTATGAGCGTTAAGAATAGCAGCGTGGTACGGAAAAACATCTGGTTCGTCTTTATATTATAGTCAAATGTATAAAAATGATTCTTCTTTCGCAGAAAGCAGTTATATTAGAAGCTGAGCAGCTGTTTTATACTTAACGGAAAAACAGAGGAAAGCGCATAAAAATCTTTTTTAAAGGATGAATCTGATCGAAAACATACGGGAAGGCATGCGTGCCATCTACGGGAACATGCTAAGAACCATACTTACAGGGCTAATTGTTTCAATTGGCATAATGTCGCTGGTGGGTATATTAACGGCAGTGGATAGTATGAAATACTCCCTTACACAGACTTTCTCAAGTCTTGGCGCCAACTCGTTCGACATTCGCAAAAAAAGCTCCAATAACCGCGGTAACCAGCAGGGGCGTGTAGGCAAAGTTTATCCCAACATTACTTATGTGCAGGCCATGAAGTATAAAGACATGATGTCTGACAACGCTATAGTTAGTTTATCTGCGAATATATCGGGAGCTACTGTAGTAAAAGGCGAAACAGACAAGACAAACCCTAACATTAGTGTTGTTGGTGGCGACGAATATTATCTGGAAACACAGAATCTAGTATTAGAAAAAGGCAGAGGCTTCTCTAACTACGAACATGAGTTTGGCTCTAATGTGGCTATTATCGGAAATGAAATCAAAGAAAAGCTGTTTAAAAAACAGGAGGCTATCGGGCAAAGCATCACGTTTTTAGGACGTAGATTCAAAATTGTAGGCCAACTAGAAACAAAGGGCAGCAGCATGGGTGGTGGCAGTGACCGCAGAATCATCATTCCGCTAGAGACAGGACGCCAGATTCCACTTATGGGCGGTGGAGAGCTAAACTACGCTATCAAAACAGCCATTCCTAAGCCAGAGGAGCTTAATTATGTAATGGGTGAGGCAACAGGCATTATG
The DNA here is from genome assembly GCF_037892465.1 of Pontibacter sp. H249. NCBI lineage: Bacteria > Pseudomonadati > Bacteroidota > Cytophagia > Cytophagales > Hymenobacteraceae > Pontibacter > Pontibacter sp. H249. The sequence continues at coordinate 29,361 of NZ_JBBKTR010000006.1, forward strand.
CGCAACGTGCGCCAGGATCCTTTAGGCCAGGAGGAATCTTTTGAAATAAGAAGAAGCGACTCGCTGCTGCAAAGCCTGAACGAGATATCTGGCTTCCTGAAGGCCGGTGGCTTTATCATTGGTTTCATTACCTTGCTCGGCGCATCTGTTGGCCTGATGAACATCATGATGGTATCTGTAAATGAGCGTACCCGTGAGATTGGTGTGCGCAAAGCACTTGGCGCAACATCTAAACAGATACGTCAGCAGTTTCTGATAGAGGCTATCGTAATCTGTATACTTGGTGGACTGGTTGGTATATTCCTTGGCATTATGATGGGCAACGGTATTGCTGCTCTAATAGGCGAGGGAGGATTTATTGTGCCATGGCTATGGGTGATAGTAGGTCTTACTATATGTGTGGCAGTAGGAGTGATCTCTGGATATTATCCTGCTTTTAAAGCGTCCAAGCTAGATCCGATTGAATCGTTGCGATATGAATAAAGTATAAACTGCTGCTGATACAGAACCGTTTGCTTTTATACTTAAAAGAAATTAAGAATGCTTTTGAGTAACGGTGGAACTGCAAAAGTATAAGTTATTAGCTGTTAGCGCTATTATGCTTTTGCAGCCTCTCCGTACTTCCAGTTATCATAGCTCATTTCAAACCTAATTTCAGCTTCTCCGTTCATGCCTGTCTCTCTCCAGCCTTGGAGGCGGTAAAATTGCTCGGCTCTGGTGTTAAACTCTGTTCCCAGCCATAGCGTTTTAGTTGTTTGGTTAAAGTACCAGTCCAGCATAATCTTGTGCAGCATTTTTCCAATGCCTTTGCCTTCGAACTCAGGTTTTATAAATAAGGCCCATACATTGTGATCCTTTAGATCTACTATGGCAAAGCCTACAATTTCATGTTGTATTTCGCATACCCAACCTTTGCCTCTCACAGTTAAGTAATCTTCGCAGTTTTTGTCGGTAACTTTGGATGGGTCAGAAAGTATATTTTCTTTAACAGAGTGCCTGACGAGCTGAATTTGAAGGATGTCGGATATGGTTGCTTCTCGATAGATCATAAGAGCCTAATAAATGCGTTAACGGTTGGATTAGCAATGATGATAGAGCTGACTGATTTTTTTGTATACATTTTTTAAAGACAGCTTATTCTATTTTGGTAAAAGAAACGCTCATTAACGGAGCACTTATCTGAACTTTAGTGGTCTTCTGTTGTGTGAAGGAATATATATAGTCATCTTCTCCGCTCCAGTTATCGTTACCTATGTAGTTAAGAGGTTGCTTTTCTTCTCCTATGCTGATATAAAGTTGGGTGCCATCTGCTTCAAAGTTTCTTGTTAAGGCTCTTCCCATCACTTTCCCTGTATATGTACCAACTAGTGGGGATAAGTCTCCCTCAAATTTTTGTTCATTTCTCTTTTCATCAATGTAGTAATCTGCGATGGCAGTAGTCACATCTTTAGGTTTTACTGGACCTAATGTGTTAATTAGGGTTACCACTGTTAAATCATATGCTGGAAAGTATTTTATATCTGAAAGGAAACCTTCAATGATACCATGGTGCGAGATAACTTCATTGCCCTTATAGGTGTTTATTTCCAGGCCTAGTCCGTAGCGTAATGTTGTGCCGTTTGCCAATTTAGATGGGGTTATCATGGCACGGTAGCTATCTTTTGAGAGGAGTTTTTCAGCATTGTGAAGTGCAATACTCCAGGTTAACAGGTCTTCAGCAGTAGAGCAAAGAGAGCCAGCGGCACTTGCCAACTTAAAGTCTCCTGGGTTAACCTTAATTAAGTTGCCATCTTTATTTATGTTGTAACCTTGTGCCAAATTGTTAGGACCGCTAAGTAAGTTCCCACAGTCACAGGTGTTTTCTAAATTGGCTGGGTTGTAAATATACTGTCTCAGGTAGTCGTTGTAAGAAAGCCCAGATACTTTTTCGATGATTAGACCCAGCATAAAATAGCCAGAATTACTGTAGCTCATGGCTTCACCAGGTTCAAACTCGAATGCCTCCTTCTCTAGCATCCTAACAATAGTATCCTTAGCATATGTAATACCATCAAGTTTATTTGGAATAACTGACCTGGTGTAGTCTTTGATGCCTGAAGTATGATCCAACAGTTGTTTGACTGTCACAATCTTACCTTTGGAATCAAATTGAATGTATTTGCTTATGTCATCCTCTAAGTCTAAAAGCCCTTTCTCAGCTAGCTGTAATATTGCAATGGCGGTAAAGGGTTTGGTTACTGAGGCAATCTCAAAAGTTGCATTTGCTGGCAACTCTGCTTTAGACTCGACGTCATTAAACCCATAAGATTTTACAAAAAGAATATTGCCGCCTTTCGCCACACCAATTGTTGTTCCTGCAATTTTGCTGCTGTCTATAAGAGGCTTAATTAAATTATTAACATGAACATCTAAACTAACTGTGTTTGTTGCTTTATGCGAGCTTGACTTTACACAGGATATAAGTGACAATACAATAAAGTAAAAGGGGATATAGAGCAAGTTTGTTTTTCTGTTCATGATAGTGTTTTGCTAACGGTTAATGTATGGTGCATTTTAATGCGCTATACATAGGGTTAGGCTATGTATTTCTTTATTTAACATGCCATAGACTATAATCAAGCCACTTCTTTTCTCCTTCTTGCATTAGTTCGATGTGCTCTTCCCCAACCTGCATTCCTGAATTGTCAGCTTTAGAATATCTTGCAACTACGATTCCATTCTCGTCACAGGCTCTGAGTAACTTAACAAGAAGGGTTAAATCCTTTTTGTTTTTATTGATTACTACCCCATAAGCTTCACATAAATCATTCATATAAGAATCTTCTTGTTGAGAGCTAATGAACTCGTAGTAGTAAGAAAACTCTACAGTATCGCCCTTAGAAAATTCTTTGAAAGCTTTTTGCTTTAGCTCTTTTTCTTCCTTTTCTGCTTTTTTCCAGTACTGCTTGATATGTTGAACCTGTGCCTGTACTTCTAGTGGCTTCCCAGTTATTTTCCTATGGTAGGATGTAAGGATTATACCCGACATGTCATCTGGGTGATGTACTCCCATTTTGTGGAAGTACTCAGAAAGCCGTGAACCGCCCCATAATCCCCAGTTATTTCTAATCCATGTGCCGAACCCATGAAGAGCTTTTCCAATAAGTTCATCTTCTGTCCATTCGGCTACTTCCTGTTTTGTTGAATCATTCCAGAAGGTGTCAATTTGCTTAAGGCTTTCTTCTAAGTTCTTAGGAATATAGACACCGTTAATTGAGTCCGAGAAGAACCTTGCTTTGTCTTGAGCCATAGACGCAAAGGCTGAAAACATCATGAGCACAAGTAGACCGATTCTATACATCTAATTCATAATGATTATAAAGCCTAACTATCTGCTAAACGGAAGTCTATTCGGATTATCCGTCAAAATTGACGGATAATCCGAATAGCGCTAATGCTAAATATATAAAATAATATGTAGTATAAACAAAAAAGGCGAACCGTTTGGTCCGCCTTTAAAGTATAGCTGATAATACTACTTCTTCTTTGTAGCTTCTTCTGCTTTAGCAGTGTCAGCCTTTACAGTTTCGTACTCTTGGTTCAGGCCCTGCACCACTTCAGAAGTAATATCTCTTGTTGAGTCGCTGTACAGGATGGCGCTGTTACCACGCTGGTAAGTTAACACCATTTTATAGCCTTTATCTTCGCTCAATTTTTTAAGGTAAGATTCTACCTGGTCATAGATCTTCTTCATCTCCTCAGACTCCTCTGTCATCAGTTCGTTGCCAGAGTTTTGCTGAAGTGCCTGTAGCTGCTGCTGCTTCTGCATTAAACGCTGCTCTGTAGCACTTGCTTGCTGTACCGTCATGTTAGCAGCTTGCTGCTGGAAACGCTGCACCTCTTTCTGGAAAGACTCCGCCTGAGAACGCAGGCTCTTCTCTTTAGCCTCAGCTTTACCCTGCAGCCTTGTTCTTACTTCTTTAAAGTATTCGTAATTAGCCAATAAAGAGTCAGAATTAACATATACGATATCAGGAACACCTGCTTCTGCTCTTTGTGTAGCGCCAGTTTCTGAAACAACTGCTGCTTTTTCGCCATTCTGGTTGCAAGCTGCAAGGGTAGCTGTAGCTACAGCAAGACCCAAAGTTAGTTTTACTAATTTCACAGTAAGTTTATTTGTTTATCTAAGTTGGAAGTTATTCAACTCTAAATATAGGGCTTTTTTACAATAAGCCTAAAAAAATTAATGCTTTAGGATCTCCTGATAGGTTTCTTCTGCTTCCATCAGGCCGTTTGCGTCAATACCTGTAAGGCGCACATGCTTTAACTCATTCACAAGTACAGGATCATACTTGGCTGCCACACGCACATAGTTCTCAGTCCAGCCTTCCATCACACCCTCTTTTACATCATCCTCGAAAAGCACTGTAAACTCACGGCCAATGTTCTGCTCGTAAAAGTGGCGCTTCTTTTTCTCAGAAAGGATGCGCAACATATCGGCGCGGCGGTTGCGGTCTTTTATACTTACCTTACCCGGCATATCCGGCGCAAGTGTATTTTCACGCTCAGAGTATGGGAATACATGTAAATAGCTAACATCCAAGTCGTTAATAAAGTTGTATGTCTCCAGAAAATCTTCTTCCGTTTCTCCCGGGAAACCTACAATCACATCAACACCAATGCAGCAATGCGGCATCAGGGCTTTGATTGTTGCCACTCGGTCAGCGTACAGTTCGCGCTGGTAGCGGCGTCGCATTAGTTTTAATATCTTGTTTGAGCCCGACTGCAACGGCACATGGAAGTGCGGCATAAAGCGTTGGCTCTTGGATACAAATTCTATAATCTCGTCTTTAAGCAGATTAGGCTCGATAGAGGATATACGGAAACGTTCAATGCCTTCTACCTTATCCAGTTCCTGCACCAGCTGGTAAAATGATTCTACTCTATTACCATCCTGTAAACCAAAGTCACCGGTGTTTACGCCTGTCAGCACAATCTCCTTTACACCAGATGCTGCTATCTCATTAGCAGATCTCACCACGTTCTCGATACTATCAGAGCGGCTGTTGCCTCTGGCTAATGGTATAGTGCAAAAGCTGCAGGAGTAGTCGCAGCCGTCCTGTACTTTAAGAAAGGTACGGGTACGGTCGCCGAAGGAGTATGAGTTATGAAATGTATTTGCTTCAGAGATCGGGCTGGCATATACTTCGGCCTTCTCTTTTTTCTCAAAGGTTTCCAGAATATCTACCAACTGAAATTTCTCTGCAGCACCTAACACGGCATCCACCCCTGGTATTTCAGAGATCTCTTTTGGCTTAAGCTGCGCGTAGCAGCCTACGATGGTAATAAAGGCATTAGGAGAGTGCTTCAGGGCCTCCTTAACAATCTTACGGCACTTCTTATCAGCGTTATCCGTTACCGAGCAGGTATTGATAACATAAATATCCGGAGTATCGGTAAACTCTACTTTTTCAAAACCACGTTCCTGGAAAATACGTCCGATCGTGCTGGTCTCAGAGTAGTTCAGCTTACAGCCTAAGGTATAAAAAGCTACTTTTTTCATAATCAGACGGCAAAGGTACGAAAATTAATTGTGAAAGAGAGGGTGAGTAAATGAGTGAATAACTTATTTTAAGTCAGTGGTTTATAAATTTAGATAGTGCTTTGCCTTCAGCTTGTCATAGAGGTTATTTCTTCACAAAATCACCAAACGAATACTGCATATAAGCTTTTCCGTGCTCTAGCTGCTCTGCTGTTACACCTGTATCCTGTGTGATAACCTGCTTCGAAACGTTATCGAAGGTTAGTATACCCTGCGGCGTAACATACCCGAAGCCATCGTTAAACACATAAAAAGCAAAAGGATTAGCAATAGGAGCCAATAAGTTGCGGCCCCAGCTAAACTCCTGGTGTGGTAGGTTTAACGTTGCGAGCAGGGTAGTGGCTATATCTGTCTGGGAACCTATAGTTTCTATTTGTAACCCTTTCTGCTTTAAAGCTCCTCCTGTAAGTATAAACGGCATTCTAAATTTGCTGGGCAGGTGGTTGGCATCGTTCCCCGGAAGAGGATGACCATGGTCGGCTGCCAGTACGATTAGGGTGTTATCCCACCAAGGCTGCTGCTTTGCCTGTTCTATAAACTTACCCAACGCCCAATCGGTATAGTACATACTGTTCTGGAAAAGCGTTTCATTGTCCTTGCCCGGAAACTTGGGTGCAATGGGTATTTCATAAGGTTCGTGGCTGCTTAAGGTATAAACCGTAGAGAAGAACGGTTCTTTTTCCTGCTTCAGTTCTTCCAGGACTCTTTCAAACAGCACATGGTCATGTGCACCCCATTTAGAGTTGTAGGTACTTGGGTCGAAATCATACTTATCTACCAGTTTGTTGTAGCCTCCATTAAGTAAGTATGATTTAATATTAGCAAACTCTAGTTCACCGCCGTAATAGTAGCTGGTTTTGTAGCCCTGTTCCTTAAAAACTTTACTTAACTGCGGCAGCTTCTCTGTTTTTTTAGGGGTTTTGATGATGGAAGTGATCGTTTGTACAGGATAACCGCTTAACAAAGCCACCATACCTTTTTCACTTCTGTCGCCGCTGGAGTATAGGTTTGTAAAGGTGATTCCTTCTGCAGCCAACTGGTCTAGGTTTGGTGTAACACCCTGTTCTCCGCCCAAATGTCCCACCAGCTTTGCCGTGTAGCTTTCCAGAATAATGAAGAGTACGTTGGGCTTAACGGTAGTAAGTATGGCAGTTGTGTCTGTGGTTGAAGGTGCAGCATACAACGTTTTTACTGTTGCCTCAGCCTCTTCATCTGGCATATACTTATAAGGGTTACTGCTCGATTTGCTATACTTTAGCATGGCGTGCATCAGGTTCCAGGGCATGTTCAGACCAACATGGTTAGCGTAGGGTTTTTCGGAAAAGTATACCACACTCTGGTTAATGGGTATCTGCTGCCATCCACCGCGCAAAGGCAACACCAATAAGATCAGGAACAGAAAGGAGAGAGCGCCTACGGCAAATTTTTTTCCGACCAAAGTATACTTCTTCAGATCAAAAATACGCAGATATAAAAGTATAAACCCTGTACTAAGAGCAAAAGCAACAAGGCTTAGCAAAAAAACCGGTGCAGCTGCTGTGGTAGCTACCATTTCGCCGGGAGTGTTCAGGTACTGTAACGGCGTTGCATCCAGCCGGAAGCCCCAGAAAGTATAAAGCTCCAGATCGGCTGCAAGTAGTATCGAGATTAAGCCTAGTAAAATAAAAGTATAATACCTGATAACCGTTGCAGCTGAGAACCTATGCCAGGCAGAGGCTACCAAGCTAAGCAGAAATGGAATGGCACATATATAAGCCGTAAAAGACGCGTCGAGCCTTAAGCCATAGAGGAAAGTATAAAATATATCCCCACCAGATAACTGACCTGATTTATCGGCATGATATACCAGAAACAAGGCCCGTGCTACTACAAAGTATAGCAGCCAGAACAGAAAGTATAATGGTTGAAAGTAAATGCGCTTTTTCACAGTGCAAATATAAAAGTATTACACCAGCCTATCTTAACTATATCATCTCAAAGAAAATTCCTGAGCAAATCATTTAATGGTTGCAAAGTATAAAGCGAACAATACAGAAAAGCTAATTATGTAATTACCCCATATAAATTAGAAGGGGGGTGGTTGTTTTTACTATAAATTTAATTGATACCCCTTAAAAAATAACACCCTATTTGCTTTCGGGTTAATAATTCTATTTATATTTGCTCTGAAAATTAAACCCAACCCATCAAACCCATGGCAATACTTCGTTTTAAGGCGCTTGAACTTGTTAGTCAGCGCAAACCAGGTGAGGTAATTCTCCCATCTCACAAAATCTCTGACTACTACGGTGAAAACGTATTTGGTTTTGATGCCATGCGTGCAACTATGTCATCTGAGTACTTTAAACGCTTGGTTCGTACTACAGAGGCAGGAGAGAAGGTTGACCGTAACCTGGCAGATGCTGTGGCAGCTGCCATGAAAACATGGGCCATGAGCAAGGGGGCAACACATTACACCCATTGGTTTCAGCCGCTAACAGGCGCTACAGCCGAAAAGCACGACTCTTTCTTTGACTTAACTTCTGATGGTGAGGCAATTGAAAGCTTTAAGGGCAACGCACTTGTACAGCAGGAGCCGGACGCATCATCATTTCCAAGCGGCGGTATCCGTAATACGTTTGAGGCACGTGGCTACAGCGCCTGGGATCCGTCTTCTCCTGCGTTCTTAATCGAAAACGCTGGTACTAAAACGCTTTGTATCCCAACTATTTTTGTTTCTTACACTGGTGAAGCTCTGGATTACAAAACTCCATTGTTAAAGTCGCTGAAGCTGTTGAACGATGCTTCGGTGCCGGTTTGCCAGTATTTTGATAAAGATGTTACCAAGGTAACCACAACGCTTGGTATTGAGCAGGAATACTTTCTGGTAGATAAAGCGCTTTACGAAGCCCGCCCTGACCTAATTGTCTCCGGAAGAACGCTTTTCGGGCACACGCCTGCTAAAGGCCAGCAGCTGGAAGACCACTACTTCGGAAGTATACCTAGCCGCGTACATGCCTTTATGGTTGATTTTGAGAAATCGGCCTGGAGACTGGGTATTCCCCTAAGAACACGCCATAACGAAGTTGCTCCTAACCAATTTGAGTGCGCGCCTACTTTCGAAGATGCCAACCTGGCTGTAGACCATAACCAGCTGTTAATGGATATTATGGATCGTGTAGCCGAGCGCCATAACTTTAAAGTGTTACTGCACGAGAAACCATTTAAAGGTGTAAACGGTAGTGGCAAACACAACAACTGGGCGCTTAGCACTAACACAGGCACCAACTTGCTTGCTCCAGGTAAAAAGCCAAAAGAGAACCTGCAATTCCTGACGTTCTTCATTAACACGATAAAGGCTGTATATAAGTATGATGATCTGCTTCGTGCTAGTATAGCTTCTGCCAGCAACGACCACCGTCTGGGTGCAAACGAGGCTCCTCCGGCAATTATGTCGGTATTTATCGGGCAGCAATTAACAGCTGTTCTGGATGAGTTTGAGCGTACCTCTAAAGTGCCTATCGAGAAGGGCGACAACATGTACCTGAAACTAGGTATCGACAGGATTCCGGAAGTATTGCGTGACAACACAGACCGCAACCGTACGTCACCGTTTGCTTTTACAGGTAATAAGTTTGAATTCCGTGCAGTGGGCTCATCTGCTAACTGCTCTTCTTCTATGACGGTACTAAATACCATCGTGGCAAACCAACTGCTGGAGTTCCGCAAAACAGTTGATGACCTGATCGAGAACCAGGGCGTAAAAAAAGAGGTAGCTATTATTCAGGTGCTACGGGAGTACGTGGCCGATTCGAAGCGTATACGTTTTGAAGGCAACGGTTACTCCAAAGAGTGGGAAGAAGAGGCAGAGCGCCGGGGCTTGTCTAATATTAAGTCTACTCCGCTTGCTCTGGATGTGTACGAGCGCGAAAATGTAGTGGAGCTATTCTCAAAGCATGGTATCCTTACTGCAGTAGAGTTAAAAGCACGCCACGAGATCCTTCTGGAAGACTATATCAAGAAAATCCAGATTGAATCCAGGGTTATGGGCGACCTTGCTGTTAACCACGTTATACCTACTGCAGTTGCTTACCAGAACAAACTTATCCAGAACATCCGCGGACTGAAAGACCTTGGCCTGGAAGATGAGTTCACGCAAACCACACTAGATGCTATCAAGAAAATGTCGCGCCATATCACTACCATTCAGAAAAGTGTGGATGCTATGATAGAAGCCCGTAAGGTAGCAAATAAGGTGGAAGATGTGCGTGAGCGTGCCATTATGTACCGCGAGCAGGTTTTTGGGTATTTTGATACAATCCGTTACAGCGTAGATAAATTGGAGCTAATGGTAGACGACGAAGACTGGCCATTGATCAAGTATCGCGAACTGATGTTCCGTCGCTAGTAGTTAGTTTATACTTCAAAATAAAAAAGGCACCTGTAATGGGTGCCTTTTTTATTTGCCCTTAAATCAATAATGATGACTTTAGTTCTTGCTAGTCACTTTTAAACTGGATTATTGTATAAAGTATAAACCACCGACTAATTCCAATGGAAGTTCTGCTGTTTAATCGAGTTTAGTTTTTTAGATGTCTGCAATAGCGTAGCAACAAGCAAGGCAATGATAACGGCCATTGCAATAACTAGTGTCGATAGGATTTTAATCGCATTCATCTGTCGCTCTGCCGAGTCCAGCAGATCATGGCCAACAGTTTCCTGCACTTTACTTAAGTCATGTAAGGGGTTTAGCAGTAACTGAAAAGTGGTATTGCCAGCTGTGGTAAACTTTTCACGTGCCTCTCGGGTGTTAAGGTCGCCGCTTTGCTTAAGTATAGCCTGTTGTACTTCAAGCAGGTCTTGGCGGGCAACTTTATAGTTTTGCAGGTCTTTATATTCCTCTTTTGTAAGATAAGTGGCCTCGAACTTTACAAGTATAGAATCTATTTCGTGTTGGTTCTGACTGATCTGGCTGGCCAGCTTTTCTTTTACGCCGGCCTCTGCAGCTAATATATGCTCTTCCAGTAACAGATGGTTTTCGTAACTACGCTCCACAATAGCCGAGATATCTAAAGCAGGTACCAACCTGTCTTCATAAACCGATTTGAACTGCCCACTGATCTGCTTCATGCTGTAGCTCATAAACCAATTTGCCAGAACTATCACCAGAAAGATAATACCAAGAGCCAGTGCAATCTTATCCCGTTGCCTTAAGTTTATGCTCCAATTCATATCTTGCTCCGTTTATAATAAACTTAAATCTAATAAATATTAAGAGATTAGCAAGTATAATACAAGCACAATTCGAGCACAATTCGAGCCACACTTTCATTCTAAGCCAACAATATCACTTAAAAGTGCCAAAACTAATAAGAGTAATCGCGTATAAAGGCACAACTTGTTGTAACTATACTAAACGCTTATTAATTAGTGATTCCGATTAAAATACACACGCAGCCCGACGACTCCACCTGTGGACCAACCAGCCTGCATGCCGTATACCGCTATTTCAAGGATCCAATTCCGCTGAGTGATGTCATCAAAGAAGTGCCTTACCTGGATGAGGGTGGTACGCTGGAAGTTTTACTAGCCTGCCATGCTTTAAAAAGAGGCTACAGAGCCAGCATTTATACATATAACCTACACATTTTCGATCCTACCTGGATTGGGCTAAGCAACGACGAGATTATCATCAAACTGGAGCAGCAACTCGAGTATAAAAAAGGCAGCAAGTTTCGCAGAGCCACCATGGCCTACATTGATTTCCTGAGGCTGGGGGGAGAGCTTAAAAGCCGCGACCTGACAAAATCTCTGCTAAACGAATACTTTGAACAGGGCATACCCTTACTTACCGGCCTTAGTGCCACTTATCTGTATAGAAGCTCTAGAGAGTTTGGTGATGAACATGGTAACTCAATTTATGATGATGTGCGTGGCTACCCAATGGGGCATTTTGTAGTATTATGCGGACTCGGCGAAGACATGAAAAGTATAGTAGTGGCAGATCCTTACCAGGAGAACCCATACTTTAAAGACAACTACTATGAGGTAAAAGCATCTCATCTAATTAACTCCATTATGCTGGGTATGGCCACGTTTGATGCAAATCTTCTGGCTATACAACCTGCCAATAAAGAACCCCTGCAAGTATAAAAAATGCGAAAAATTGTTGTTGTTGATTATCTCAAGGATTGGGATGCGGCGATAGAAGACATAGAGGTAATTGAAGCACAAAGCTATCTTACCGATACTAATTACACTGATATCCGGAATGCCCGGATTTTTAATCTTTGCAGGTCGTACAGGTACCAGAGCGCTGGCTACTATGTATCGTTGTTGGCAGAGGCCAGAGGCCACAAGCCAATACCCAGCGTAACTACCATGCAGGATTTAAAGAGCCCTACTATTGTAAGAGCCATAACAGTAGAGCTAAATGAGCTTATACAGAAAAGCCTGTCTAGCCTACGATCTAAAAGTTTTACTCTAAGTATATACTTTGGGCAAAACGTTGCAGCAAAGTATGAAAAGCTTTGCAAGCAACTTCACGATCATTTTCAGGCACCGTTGCTGCGTGCTCAGTTTATTTACAAGGATGAGTGGGTGCTGCAAAGTATATCGCAAATCCCGATAAACGAGGTACCCGATAGCCATCAAAGTTACCTTACACGTTTTGCGAAAGCATACTTTACCCGTCATCGCTTTTCAGGTGCGCGCATTACCCGCAAAACTTATGACCTGGCTATACTAGTAGACCCAGAGGAGCAGGAACCGCCTTCAGATAAGAAAGCTATACAGCAGTTTATGGATATGGCAGATACAATGGGCTTTTATGTAGAGCAGATAACAAAGGATGATTACAGGCGCCTGCCAGAGTTTGATGCGTTGTTTATTCGTGAAACAACATCTGTAAATCATCATACGTACAGATTTGCCCGTAAGGCCTTTGCAGACGGACTGGTAGTGATTGACGATCCGGTTTCGATACTCAGGTGTACGAACAAAGTATACCTGGCCGAGCTGCTTACGAAAGCCAAAGTACCCACTCCTAAAACTATGATTATCCATAAAGATAACCGAGAGGAGGTAGAGGCAGCTCTAGGATTGCCATGCGTGCTAAAAAAACCGGATAGTTCTTTTTCGCAGGGGGTGGTTAAAGCAAAGACAACAGAGTGCCTGCAGAAGAACCTGGATGAGATGCTTGCAGATTCTGAGTTGATCATCGGGCAGGAGTTTTTGCCAACAGACTTCGACTGGCGCATAGGCGTACTGGATAAGCAGCCGCTTTACGCCTGTAAGTACTACATGGCAAAAGGACACTGGCAAATCTATAATTGGGAAGGAAAGAAACAAGACACGTCCGGAGACGTAGAGACAGTTCCATTCGAGGATGTTCCGTTTGTTGTACTGCACACAGCCCTGAAAGCCGCCAATCTAATAGGTGATGGCCTTTATGGAGTTGATGTGAAAGAAATAGACGGAAAAGCTTACATAATAGAAGTAAATGACAACCCAAGCATTGAAGCTGGTTGCGAAGACAAAATTCTAAAAAAAGAACTTTATGCATCCATTATTAAGTCCATTAAGCGCCGCATCGACAATCATAAAAACATCAGGACCGATGAATAGGAATAAAACACCTTTACGTCTGTTCGAGGGCTTTGGTGTAGAGCTGGAGTACATGATTGTTGAGCGTGATACTCTTAAGGTAAAGCCAATCACAGACAAGCTTATTTATGATCAAGTTGGGGAGTATTTGTCTGATGTAGAGTTTGGTGATATTGCCTGGAGTAACGAACTGGTACTGCATGTAGTAGAGTTAAAAACCCAAGGCCCGGTAGCCAATTTAGCCGGCTTACAATGGAAAATGCTGGAGCATGTGCGCAAAATAAACCAAATGCTGCAAAAGTATGATGCTATGTTGCTGCCTACAGGTGCGCACCCGCTCATGAATCCGGATACCGACACTATGTTATGGCCGCACGAACATAACGCAGTATATGAGGCATATAATAAAATATTCGACTGCCGTGGCCATGGATGGGCTAACCTGCAAAGCACGCACCTGAACCTACCGTTTGCCGACGACGAAGAGTTTGAAAAACTACATGCGGCTATACGTGTGCTGCTGCCAATCATTCCGGCTTTAAGCGCCTCATCGCCTATACTTGACGGTAAGCTTACCGGTATTGATGATGCCAGGCTGGAAGTATACCGCCATAACCAGGATAGTGTTCCTCTTATTGCAGGCAAGGTAATCCCGGAGCAGGCATTCAGTAAAAAGGAGTACGAAGAAAAAATTCTGAATCGAATTTACGAGAGCATTAAACCCTACGATGAAGAAGGCGTGCTGCAGGATGAGTTCTTAAATTCGAGGGGAGCTATTGCACGCTTCCAACGCAGTGCCATCGAAATTAGATTACTGGACATACAAGAAAGCCCTGTTGCCGACATCGCCATTGTACAAGCTATAGTTGGAGTTTTACAGGCATTGGTGGCAGAGCGTTGGGCAAGTATTGAAGAACTGAAGTCGTGGCACGAAGACAGGCTTGCAGCCATACTTCAAACTGTAATTGCAAAAGGGCAGCAAGCTGTGATCACTGATCTGGAGTTTATAAACCTGTTCGGCTTTAAATGTGGTGAGAACTGTACCGTTGGCGAACTTTGGAAACATCTGTCTAAGGAAACCTTGCAACTAGACGATGAACCAGAGGTGGCCTATGCGCTGCATGTTATACTATCTAGAGGTAACCTGTCGCGCAGAATTGCAGAGGCTACTGGAGAAAACCCTACAAAAGAAAGTATAAAAGAAGTGTATAAAAACCTTGCTATTTGCCTTCAGAACGGAGGCGTGTTTCTACCCGAAAAACCATGTTAAAACTTTTGCTTACCTGTGAGCACGGAGGCAACCAGATCCCGGTTGCTTTTCAAAGCTTGTTTCAAGAACATCAGCAGGAACTTAAATCCCATGCGGGCTACGACATAGGTGCTCTTGACCTATTTAAGGAACTGGAGCCATTAGCCGATATCAGTTTTTATTCTGAAACATCGCGGCTTTTGGTAGAGTTAAACAGGTCGTTGCACCACAGAAAATTATTTTCAGACTACACCCGCAACCTTGCTGATGGCGACAAGAACTTTATTCTTAAAAACTACTATTACCCTTACAGGGATAAGGTGGAGCAGCTTGTGCAGGATTTTGTGATGGCAGGACGTAAGGTCTTGCATATTTCCATTCACTCTTTTACGCCTGTGCTTAACGGAGAAGAGCGGCAGACTGACATTGGCTTATTGTATGATCCTAAACGTAAAGGGGAGCAGCAGTTTTGTAAAGAATGGAGAGTGGCGATAGCTAAGCAAAAATCTGATCTAATAGTACGAAACAATTACCCATACCTAGGCATAGCAGACGGTTTTCCAACTTATCTGCGTAAGCGTTTTAAAGCGGATGAGTATTTAGGTGTTGAACTTGAAGTGAACCAGAAATTTCCGCAAGGTGACTCTGCTCAATGGGCTGCTTTTAAGAAAGTAATGAAAACATCTCTAGAAGAAGCCTTAATGTATAATAAACCTGATATAGAGCAGGGGCAAGTAGCCTGAAACGATAAAAAAGGGCATATTGTAAAACAATCTTTCTATATATGAAGTATTGTTCATAGTATAGCATGTGGTTCACGTGCATACAGTATTAATAACTATTTTTTACTTCAAATCCCGAAACTATGAAATTTAGAAGTTTACTAAATCTGGCATTTCTACTTATTGCAGGGCAGTTGTTTTTTGCCTGTAACTCTGCCAAATATTATGAGTTTGCCGGCCATAAGGCAGATGCATACAACACAATAAAAGCCAAACCTGCGCAGGCTGAACAGGATAAAGCACCTTCTTTATCAGAGATTGCACTGGAGGCTGCAGATGAAAAGGCAGAAAAAGCTGCTGCTGAGCCTGCATTGGAAGCTAATGTTGAAGTTGCGGCAGTTGTTACACCTAAAAAAACAGTAAAGGCAAATATTGTTAAAGAGGCTGCAACCGCTGAGGTTAAAACTGTAACCGAGGCAGAAGCGCTGGAAATGGCTAAGGAACGCATGGCCAACATGACAAAAGCCGAGAAAAAGGAACTGAAGAAAGAACTTAAAGAGGCAATCAGACAAGACAGGGGCGGTAGCAGAACCTCTATTGTGGAGATTGTACTGGCCGTTATACTACCTCCGCTTGCTGTGTTCCTGCACGATGGCATCGGCACCTCATTCTGGATTAATATCATCCTGACATTACTGTTCTTTATACCAGGTATTATACATGCCTTATTGGTTGTAACAGATTCGATCTAGCACATAAACGGTTAAAGAACAACAGAGAAGCACTACATTTTGTGGTGCTTTTTTGCTTTATGCAACTAATCAAAAGTGTAATAGTAAAAATAGCATACCTTACTATTCAAAATTTATCGCCACATGGAATATAAAGACTACTATAAGATTCTAGGCGTAGACAAAACTGCTTCGCAGGCAGACATCAAAAAAGCATATCGCGCTTTGGCAAAAAAGTATCACCCTGATAAAAATAAGGATGACAAGGCTGCAGAAAATAAGTTTAAAGATGTAAGCGAAGCCTATGAGGTACTTGGAGATAAAGATAAACGCACGCAATACGATCAGTTAGGTGCCAACTGGAGACAGTTTCAGCAGGGAGGAGGCCCACGCGGTGGGCAATACCAACAACATGGCGGCGGCTTTTCGCAGCAGGATATACATGATATGTTTGGAGGTGGAGGTAGAGGAGGGTTCTCTGACTTTTTTGAGCAGTTTTTTGGCGGTGGCGGAGGCTTTGGGCAAGCAACTAGTGGAAGAGGGCGTGCAAATAAAGGCCAAGATTATCAGGCCGAAATGGAAATTACATTAGAGGAAGCTTATACAGGTACATCCAGGTTGATTTCTACTGATACACAACAACTACGCATTACTACAAAGCCTGGAGTGGCAGATGGGCAAACTTTGCGAATTAAAGGCAAAGGTGCTACCGCTGCAGGAGGTGGCGAAAATGGAGATTTGTACATAAAGGTGCTTGTGAAGCCACATCCTAAGTTTGAGCGCAAAGGAGATGATTTGTACACAGATCTAAACCTGGATATATACACGGCCATACTTGGCGGCGAAACGCAGGTAAACACCATGTCAGGCAAGTTAAAGCTAAAGATTCCGGAGGGAACACAAAACGGTAAAACTTTGCGCTTGAGAGGTAAAGGTATGCCACACTACGGTAAGCCTGACCATTATGGGGATCTTTACGTAAAAATAAGTGTGATGCTGCCCGCAAAGCTGAGTACCGAAGAACGTGGCCTGATGGAAAAATTAAGGGATTTGTACCATTCAAAGGCTGTGTAAATGCTTTTAGCAGGTATAAACTAGTATATAATTTAATTCCAATAAGCCATGCTGATGACCATAGACAATACAACTGTAAATACTCCGCTAGAACAGTTCATTGATAGTTTAGCTGATCAGAAGCTTACTTACTATGCATCTGACCTGCTGGCCCTTACCGGTTGTAAAAGTATGGACGAATTAGGTATTGCCCTTAAAAGAGCCACAGAAGTATGTAATTGCATGCACATCCCTCTCCGCGAAAACTTTAAAGTCGTATTCAGGCCGCAAAATGGTGAGCTTCTGCAGGATTGGCGACTTTCTCCGATGGCATACATGCTTATGGTGCTTAACTCAGATGCCCAAAACGATTTGGTGGCCCATCTGCAGGTAGAAATGGTAAAGCGTGTGCTTAAACAGGATTAACAGGAACAGGTTGCGGTAGTACAATTTGTGTACTCAGTTTTTCCTCCCAGCCAAATTTATAACAAAGCCGCAGCATATTATCCGGCATTTGAGCCTTTATATTTACAGCCTCACCGGTAAAAGGATGAGTAAAATATAAGTTAGCGGCATGCAGTAATAGGTACGGACTTTCCAGCTCCTCCAGAAACATTTTGTTGTGGCGCCAGTCACCGTGTCTTTTATCACCTACTATATAATGGCGAATATGTGCAAAGTGTTTTCGGATTTGGTGCATACGGCCAGTTTCCGGGCTAATACTAACCAGGCTATAACGTGAAGTTCCGTATCTACCTACCGGAATAGGCAATTCTATAGTAGCCAGTCTTGTGTAGTGAGTTACGGCATCCTGAGGCGCCTTGTTCTTATGGTCTTTATCAGGCTTTATTGGGTTATCTATAGTTGCTCCTTCGGGAGTGTAGCCGCGTACAATGGCAAAGTACGTTTTATCTACCTGTTTCTCCTCAAATGCTTTAACAATGGGCGTAGTGGCCTCAGGAGTTTTAGCAAAAAGCAACACACCGGATGTTCCTCTGTCGAGGCGGTGAACCGGGTGCACACGATAACCCAACTGGTCTCGCAACAGTTGCAGTGCAAACTCTTTTTTCTCCTCTGCAATGCGGGTACGGTGCACTAGTAGTCCGTTTGGCTTGTTAATAGCCACGTAATGCGCATCTTCGTAAATCAGGTTCAGCAATGTTCCTAAAATTTAAATCGGTTGCGAAGTTAAAGCTTTATACCTGTATCAACCTATCTTTTAATTATAGATACTGCCTAACATAGACTACACAACGAACCACTTCTCGTATATTTGCTGATACATTAAAAGGCGCTGCCATGGCTATATCAGTAGATAACCTGCGAAAAGGAAAAAAATACCGGCTAACTAACTACGGAGAACAGTTTGAGTTTAGGGTAGTAGATATGCCCGAAGAAGAGACATACCTGCTTAAGGACCTGCATACACTGGAAGTATACTTTCTGCATGAGCTTGTAAAGTATGGCAAGGGCAGAGACTTTGATCTGGAGGAAATGTAATGTTATACTTTTTAAGTTTTTCTAAGTATAACATTATAAAGGATAACATTTTTGTATCTTAATTTTAATTATTAATATGATCGTGTTTCGTAGTAAAGTTATACTTTGATGTTTAGAATGGATGATAAAAGTAGTGCTAAAGAACTATTCAGAAGTGATTTTTTAACTATAACTGCTCAGCCAGATGGTGATTATTTATTAGCTGATTGGAGTGGCGTTTTAGATGCTACTAAAGCACGCATGGGTTGCACTACTGTTTTAGAGATTTTAAAGACAAACCCTCATTCTAAAATTCTAAACAACAACACTAGAGTAACAGGTCACTACCCGGGCGCTATCGACTGGGTAGGTACTGTATGGTTTCCGATGATGAGCTCACTTGGTGTTAAATGGTTTGCCTGGGTATACTCACCTGAATTTTATACTCAACTTGGTACCGACGAAGTTATAAGGTTAAGCTCGCAGGTTAAGATATGTACGTTTTATGATATAGAGGATGCAAAGCAGTGGCTAGCAACTTACTCTGTTAAAAATGCTTTAAAGTAACTTGAGACATACTATTTAGCTTAATTATTCATATAAAATTTTTAATAGGCTTTGTCGTTAACCTTACAGGCACGCATACAGTATATTAAACGTACTATTTAACTGTTTAAAGACCTAACCTATGCAAGAGAAACACCCGCATTACTTCGTGTATATATTTGGCGAACAGCCAGGTTCTGATGTACAGATCGGCATTGCCGATAATCTTCAGCAGCATGTGGATCAGGTAAGACTGAACGATGAAACAGTAAACAGCCACATACAAAGGCATAAATTAGTTTATTATGAACACTACGAACAGGAGGAGGTAGCATTAAACAGAGAGCGGCAGATTAAAAGCGGTGATAACAACAGCACTTATAGTCTTATTGCATCGATGAATCCTAACTGGCTCGATTTAAGCGACACATTATAACCATAAATAAAAATTTTAATGGGCAGGCGATGGATGGCTTCATCGCCTGCTTTTATTTTATACTATACCACGACCGGCGCTGTGTTATAGGTAAAATTGGCCTTTGTAATGGATATAATTTAACTTTAGTATTAACAGGCAGTAACCTTTACCTAATGCCAAGCTGTACATCAAAACCAAGTGGAGAAAAGGATAAATAACATAAAAGAAAATTTAAGGCTGCAGGTTTTTGTTGTACTTGTGGGAGTAGTTTTACTGCTGGCAAAGTTTGTAGCTTTTTTTCTAACCAACTCCAATGCTATTCTAACAGATGCTCTGGAATCTATTATAAATGTGTTGGCTGGTGGTTTTTCTTTATATAGTCTTATACTTTCCGCGCAACCAAAAGACCTGAATCACCCTTACGGGCACGGTAAAATAGAATTTGTAGCAGCTACACTAGAAGGTTCTTTAATTGTTGTAGCCGGAGGTGCGATAATAGCTAAATCGGTTTACAATTTGTTCCACCCACAGGTTATCAATCAATTAGACATAGGTATCATACTTACGGCATTGGCTGGCATAGTTAACTACCTAGTTGGAGCAATTACAGAAAGGAGAGGAGCTAAAAACAACTCAATGGTATTAATAGCAGGAGGGAAGCACCTTAAAACAGACGCTTATTCAACTGCCGGCATTTTAATTGGCCTGTTATTAATCTATTTAACCGGATTGATATGGCTCGATAGCATAGTTGCTATAATATTTGGATTGATGATTGGCTTTACTGGTTACAAAATCTTACGATCAGCTATAGCGGGTATAATGGACGAGGCAGATTACGAACTCCTTAAACGAATTGTAGAGGTATTAAACAAAAATCGCCGCGAAAACTGGATTGATATCCATAACCTCAGAGTAATAAAATACGGTGCTACTTTGCACATAGATTGCCATTTAACAGTGCCTTGGTACTTAAATGTACTTGAAGCCCACGATGAAGTAGAAGCTGTAGGTAAGCTTATTAGAAGCAAAATAGACCCAAGTATAGAGTTGTTTATTCATACTGATCCATGTATAGCATCATCTTGTACTATCTGCATTAAAAATAATTGTAATGTTCGACAGCATCAGTTCAAACAAAGGGTTGAGTGGGATTTTGATAAAGTTATTGCCGATAGAAAACATGGAATAGATTAACTCGGAAAGGAGAGGGGGAGTACAAAAATTCAACAAAACCAAATGCTGAATGTTATTATTACTACATCTGATTAATTGTTTATTTAAAATCATAACCTTAAACATAAATAAGTCTCCATGCATATATTACTTTATACTTTGTTACCGCTTGTTCTTTTTCTAAACTCATGTAAACAAACAAGTTCAGACGATACTGCCAACAATAAAAACACAGAAGCTGAAACTTTAGCTAAAGCAGATACTACAGGACTTGCTAAGGCTACTTTTGCGGGAGGCTGCTTTTGGTGTACCGAGGCATATTTTGAGCGCCTACAGGGAGTCGGTGCTGTTATATCGGGCTACGCAGGTGGCACAACGCCTAAACCTACTTATGAAGCAGTAAGTGCAGGAAAAACAGATTATGCTGAAGCTGTGCAAGTATATTACAACGCAGACAGTATTTCTTATGATAAACTGGTAGAGGTTTTCTTTGCCACACATGACCCAACTACATTGAACAGACAAGGCCCTGATTATGGTGAGCAGTACAGGTCTATAGCATTTTATAGAACACCTGAAGAACGAAGAGTTATTGAAGATCACATTCGTAAACTTACAGCATCAGGTAAGTATAAAAATAAGATTGTAACGTATGTACAGCCTTTAAAAAAGTTTTGGGAAGCCGAAGAATATCACCAGGATTACTATCAGCGTAACCCTACAGACCCATATGTAGGATCGGTAGCAAGACCAAAAGTACAAAAGTTTGAAAAACAGTATAAAGAAATTTTAAAGCCTAAATTTATAAACTAACGCGGTTTTCCTATCAAAATTAGGAGCGAACACGTAATATGAAGTCAGATAAAATAATAAAACTATGGACTTCATCATTAACCTGCTGGTAAGCGCAGCTGTAATTTTGATATTATCTTATGCGATGTCTAGCGTACATGTTAAAAGCTTTGGCACAGCTCTTTGGGTTGCATTTTTAATCGCCATTGTAAACGCTACACTAGGCTGGATTATAAGAGGGGTTTTTAATTTGGTAACATTCTTCCTGTTAGAGGCAATAATTAGCCTTATTGTAACCGCTTTAATGATAAAATTGGTAGACAAACTGGTCAGCAATTTTAAGGTCGATGGTTTTTTGCCTGCAGTAATAATTGCGCTTGTTACAGCGCTGGCAGTAGCAGCAGTAGGATGGCTGACAGGCGGAAACGATGAATACAGTTTAATGCTTGAACCAATACATAATCTTACAAGACAATATTTCGCTTAAGATTTATTAGTCGGTTTATCTCAACTGTTTTCTAAGCAATATCTATTTAACATAAAGTATATTATTAGTGACACTTATTGTAGATGTATAACATCGTATGTTATAAGTCTTATAATTTATATTATGTTAAGTAGCTTATCTGTTATAGTGTCGATTCTCTTAAATTCATACTCTACTGTTTCTACTGTATAATTTATAATCAATATAACTGCTTCAAACATTTCATTAATGTAGCTAGCTCATTACACTGTTAATTAATGTATTCTAATATTTTCAAGATGTATTTTTAATGTATATTGACTACCTACCTTCAACTTACTCCCATTTTATCTAAAACATTATCTCTTCTATTCTTCAGCATATAAGTGTTAAAAAGTTAAGCTATTTAACATAATCTGGTGAAGCGCATAAAAAAAGAGGAACATTACTGCTCCTCTTTTTTATTAAGTAATATAATTACTAGTTCATCTGCTTTGAAAGCTTATCTGCCTCAGCTTTACGGCCTAAGCGTGTATAGACTTTAACTAGCGTCGAAATGGTACCCTTATCACCAGGTTGAATTTCTAATGCCCTCTGGAAGTATGGCAGTGAAGCTTCGTAGTGCTTTTTAGCTTGAGCCTCAAGTGCTTTACCTTTTTTCTGGTAAGTAGCATAGTCCATTTTCGCTGCTTTGTTGTTTACTTCGCTGCCTTTGTTATACTCTAAAACACCAAGGTTATAGTAAGCGTCAAAGTTATTTGGATCTATTTCGATTGCTTTTTTGTAGCTGGCAGTAGCGCCTTCTAAATTATTTTTGCGCTCCTGTAAGTTACCCAACACTGCGTGAAGGCTGGCGTTTTTAGGATCAGCTTTAATAGCATTTTCCAATTTAGTCATCGCCTCGTCTGCACGGTCGTTTTTAAGATAATACTTAAGCTCTTCCTGCATTAGAAATACACTGTTTGGATGCTCTTTTAAAGCAGAAGAAAGGGTGTTCATTACAGTTTCATCGCTAGCTTCAGTAGCCTGCTGCAGCTGAACCTTGTTTTTATAAACATCCTCCGTTTTGTGTCCGATCTCAATTAATTTGTCATAAAATGAGATGGCCTGCGGATAATCCTGCTTAGCGGTAGCGGCATAAGCAGCATAAAGTACAGCAGTTGTATCTTTAGGATTAACTTGAGAAGCTAATTTATACTTAGCAATGGCATTGTCCCAGTCTTGGCTGTTATGAAACTCAACTGCCTGGTTAAGCACTTGTCCATAAAGAATTTCTCTGCGCTCAGGTATTTGCCCTTTAAACTCTCCTTTGCTGTCAAGGTTCTCAGCCTTATCAAAAGACTCTAATACAATCGTTGGTGTATTATCATTTACCAATTTACCATAGATCGGATTGCCGATCATGTCTTGATAAATTACGCCACGGTAAAACCAAGTTTTTGCCTTATCCTTTGTTTTATCGTGCTGTATTGCCTTGTCGATATCAGTCTGTGCTTTGTCTAATGTACCATTTTTATGGTTTAATATAGCACTGTTCACAGCTGAATTCTGCGCGCTCACAACTGTTACAGTAGCAGCGGCAAAGGCAGTCAAAAGTATTCTTTTCATACTAATTTGTGAAAAATGGTTTGTTTGTCTGTTTAACGAATATTAATTGAAATAAAATTCCCTTAATGTACAGTTTACTATTCTTCAGCTGTCTCAGGATCGACCATGGTGTCTGGCTGCAGAGAATCTTCAGGAGAAATTTCTGATTGCTCCATTACAATCTCTTCAATTTCTTCTTCGTCTTCCATCTCAATTTTAGCTACCGAAGAAATCTGGTCACCTTCTGTAATCTTGATCAAACGCACACCTTGTGTCGCACGTCCAATAACTCTGATATCAGCAACACGTAACCTGATCGTAATACCAGAACGGTTGATGATCATCAAATCGTCTGTATCAACTACACCTTTAATGGCAACAAGATTACCAGTCTTCTCTGTAATGTTCATGGTTTTAACACCCTTACCGCCACGGTTCGTAATACGGTATTCCTCTAGTAGAGAGCGTTTGCCAAAACCGTTTTCTGAAACTACAAGCAATTCTGTGTTTTCGTTCTGTACACAAACCATACCAACTACTTTGTCTTCAGGGCCAGCAAGTGTTACGCCACGTACACCAGCTGCATTACGTCCCATTGGTCTAACCTGGCTTTCGTTAAAGCGAATTGCTCTACCGGACTGTAACGCAATTACAATCTCGCTGTTGCCATTTGTAAGCTGAACATCAAGTAGCCTATCACCTTCATTGATGGTAATTGCGTTGATACCATTTGTTCTTGGACGAGAATAAGCTTCCAGTACTGTTTTCTTGATCGTACCTTGTTCTGTGCAGAACACCAGGTTATGATTCAGTATGTAATCTTGATTCTTAAGATCATGTACGTTTAGTACAGCGCGTACTTTATCTTCTTTCTCAATTTGAATGATATTCTGTATCGCGCGTCCTTTTGTGGTTTTGCCACCCTCAGGAATTTCGTATACTTTAAGCCAGAATACTTTACCAAACTCGGTGAAGAACAGCATGTGGTGGTGAGTGCTGGCAATGAAAAGGTGCTCTGTAAAGTCACTTTCCTTAGATGCCGCCACACCTCTCGAGCCCACTCCTCCTCTACTCTGGCTGCGGTATTCGCTAAGCGAAGTACGCTTAATATACCCCTCGTGAGAAATGGTGATTACCATGTTCTCTTCCGGAATCATATCTTCGTAAGAGATGTCGCCTGTACTTGCTTCTATGCTCGTACGACGTACATCTCCGTAGCGATCCTTAATTTCAAGAAGCTCATCTTTGATAATCTGCATTCTTCTTTCTTCATTAGAAAGAATGTCAGTCAGATCTTCGATCAACTTCATGATCTCCTGATACTCTGCCTGAATTTTATCACGCTCAAGGCCTGTAAGGCGCTGCAGACGCATATCAAGTATAGCACGTGCCTGAATTTCAGTCAGCTGGAAACGCTCCATTAAACCGTTGCGTGCAATCTCCGGATCACGTGAAGAACGGATCAGGTTGATCACCTCATCCAGGTTATCCAGGGCAATAAGCAAGCCTTCCAGGATATGCGCACGTTTCTGAGCTTCCTCTAGCTCATACTGCGTTCTGCGGATAACAACCTCATGTCTGTGCTCCACAAAGTGGTGGATCATGTCTTTCAGGTTCAACGTCATTGGGCGACCTTTTACCAGTGCCACGTTGTTAACGCCAAACGAAGATTGCAGAGCTGTGTACTTATACAGGTTGTTTAATACAACATTAGGAATTGCATCACGCTTCAGATCATACACAATGCGTAAACCATCACGGTCCGACTCATCACGTAGGTCAGAAATACCTTCGATTTTCTTCTCGTTGATCAACGCAGCTGTTTTCTCGATAAGAGAGGCCTTGTTCACCATATAAGGAATTTCCGTTACAATAATCTGCTCTTTGCCTGTTGCCGTAGTTTCAAAAATGGCACGGCCACGCATCAACACACGGCCACGGCCGGTTTCAAAAGCAGATTTAACACCATCGTAGCCGTAAATGATACCACCAGTCGGGAAGTCTGGAGCAGTGATATACTGCATCAGCTCAGCTATTGTAATCTCACGGTTATCAATGTAGGCGACTATGCCATTAACCACTTCCGTTAGGTTATGAGGCGCCATGTTGGTAGCCATACCTACCGCAATACCAGAAGTACCGTTCACCAACAGGTTTGGCAGTTTGGCAGGCATTACGCTAGGCTCTTTTAAAGAGTCGTCGAAATTGGGTACGAAGTCAACGGTATTCTTGTCCAGATCGTTAAGAAGCTCATCAGCAACACGCTTCAGGCGCGCCTCAGTGTAACGCATGGCAGCAGGTGAGTCACCGTCTATCGAACCATAGTTACCCTGTCCGTCTACTAATGGATAGCGCAAAGACCACTCCTGGGCCATACGTACCATGGTTTCGTAAACAGAGGAGTCGCCGTGTGGGTGGTACTTACCAAGCACCTCTCCTACTATTCTGGCAGATTTCTTGTAAGGTTTATTGTACGATACCCCCAGTTCGGACATACCGTAAAGTACACGACGGTGTACTGGCTTAAGTCCATCCCGAACATCGGGTAAGGCTCTTGAAATGATAACAGACATTGAGTAGTCGATATACGCACCGCGCATTTCGTCTTCAATGTTGATCGGTATTATTCTTTCGCCTTCAGTCATGTCTAAAGTCTAAAATAATTGTTTTGTTCGTGAATTTGGATAGGGCAAGTTACGCAAAAAAGCCATTAAGCCCTATATAGCTTAATTCTTATTTTTGCTTTTGTTCGTTCTCTTAGGCGGTTCTTCTTTCGATGCCTTCGGTAGCTTCTCGCCTATTCTGGGATTTTGCTTTTTCCAGATCGGCTGGCCTCTGAACTCCTGCTCACCATGGGCATGCACCATGCGCACATGACAGGAATAAATCGGGCAGGTTTTACAAGAGGTTAAAGTCGAGAGGATTAAAGCAATGCCTAGCAAAAAAAGCAGTCTGGTTGTTGCCATTCGTAAAAGGTTTGTGAGCGTTACTAAACACTAACGCTTAGTGTCTCCATATCATACAAAAGTAAGCAAATTTGCTTAAAAAAACCAGTTTTTTGCCGCCTAGTTTATGTGCTAAAAATACTATTTAAGGCTGAAAACCATTAATCGTAAAGCCACCGTCTATAGCCAGTGTTTGGCCCGTTATATAGGCCGCTGCCGGCATACATAAAAAGGCAACAGCAGCAGAAACATCTTCAGGGTTTCCTATCTTTTGCATGGGCGTACGGCTGATTACAGCATCTGCATACTCTTTATTCTGCAAAACTGCCTGGGCAAGTGGCGTGTTGATGTACCAGGGAGCCACTGCATTCACGCGAATACCATCCTGTGCCCACTCTGCTGCAAGGTTCTTAGTAAGTTGAGTAAGTGCAGCTTTTGTCATGCCATAGATGCTGCCGGTGCGTACATGGGTTAAACCAGCCACAGAGGTTACATGTATGATGTTTCCTTGACCACACTTTTTAAGTTCAGGGTATAGCAGTTGGTTAAGGTTAAAAGCAGATCTGAGATTTGTGTTCATCACAAAATCGTATTCTTCTTCACTATATTCAGCTGTAGGTTTGCGGATGTTGGTGCCTACATTATTTACCAGTATATCCAGGTCAGTCCAGAGTTCCTGTACTGCCTGCAACACCTTTTGGCGGCCATTTTGTGTACTCACATCTGCAACCAGCGTGTTTAACCTTTTTGAGTGCCTTTCATGAAGCTTTTCAAGATCTTCTGGTTTTCGGGCTACAGCCAGCACTTCAGCACCTAATGCGATAAACTCATCTACAATAGCCTCTCCTATGCCTTTAGAGCCACCTGTAACAACTGCCTTTTTACCGGTAAGTAACCACCTGCTATCGTTCATACTTTAGTTCTGGTTTATTTATACTTTAAAGTTACACTACTCAGGTGTGAATACTTCACACTTGAAGAAAATTAGAGATTAACTATATTTCTTTATGGAGTTAAATTGTTATTATATTCCAAGTATCCTATCCCAGTACGCAAGTAGGTAACCTTTATCAATTTTTGGCCTGTTATTGATTTCCTCGAACTGTAGCGCTCCCGCTTCATCTTGCCATAAATGGTACACAAACACATAGCCTCCTCCGTTCTCTCTCCATCCATCAAATTTACCAAATCGCAGGTCGTTTATGTATACTCCCTTATCTGGAGCACGCTCTACAGTATAGTACCCTTTTGTTAATTCCAGTAATCGGTCAAGCTTTGGGTGCCCTAAGTATGGGTTTAGTAAATGCGCCTGCTGTGGTTCTGCCTTTAGCTCAACTACTTTATCTTTGTCTGCCAGTGAGTAAAAGCCATTATAAAATTCATCATCAGCTTTAGCTGTTACAGACCAAAATATTGTATTTAGAGGGGTTGGTTTGCTTATATATGACTCTGGGTTTATACTATGAGCGGTAAAATTTTGCTCAAATACTGCATTTGCTTGTGATTTAAAAACTAAAGACAAAAGCAGATAAAAAGTGCTAAGTGATAAACCTGTGTAGTTAATTAGCCTGCGCTTCTTGTTTTGCCTGCTGTAAAATGCTGTTGCTAAAGTAAAACATAAAAAAGGAACTGTGTACAGTGGATCTATTACAAATATGTTGTAAAAAGCAACACCATAGTTAGAGAATGGCCAGAAGAGTTGCGTTCCCCAAGTGGTGCAGGCATCTAGCAGAGCATGCGTTGTAAAGCCAAAAAAGAAAAGCAGCGTCCAGGGCCAAAGGCCAGCATCATACTTCTTGTAAAAGCGGTGCAAAATCCATCCCAAAACCGGCGACATAACCAAGGCAAAGAAAAAGGAGTGTGTTATGGAACGATGGAAACTAAGCTGCTGCACCATATCGAGCCACGGGTTAATGAGCACATCCAAATCGGGTATAGTGCCAGCTACTGCTCCCCACAATAAAGCTTTGTTGCCCAGTTTTTTTCCGGCAACTAACTCTCCTACCGAGGCTCCTAAAACTATTTGTGTAAGAGAATCCATTTCTATACTTTCTGCTCTAAGACGTACTAGAACTTCGATTGATAGTTCCTATTCTATGCCCTTTTTTATATTAGCATTTAAGCTGATTAATAAGACAATCAGTTGCTTCGAATGTAATATGACTTCTATCAAGCAACAGGTATACTTTTGAGATTGTTATAGAATGTATCTGTCGTCTAACCTTATTTTATGATGGGAGCACGCTTAAACTCCTTTGTTCTATCAAAAAGATAGCGGAATGTAGCATGGGTTTTATAGATACGGCCACCAATTTGCTCTACTAGGTGCATCATTTTAGGATTAAAGTCCCCGATCCAGTTCATCTGTAGGTCTTGGTAAGGTATGCTGGAGTTACCCTGTATTACTCTTCCAGCTGCGACAATCATAGCTGCCTCTACACCTTTGCTTTGGTGCTCTGGCGTTATTCCAAACACGATACCATACATTGTGGTGCATGCTCCTCTCCATTTATGGAACACGAACTTTAGTTTACTCCACAGATTCATTTCGCCGTCTACATATTTAAACAATTTGTTTAACTCCGGAATGGCTATGAAAAACCCAACCGGATCATTGTTATAGTAGGCAAACCACATAATACGCTCATCAATTACAGGCTTAAGAGTTTTCATAATACCAGCTGCCTGTGCCTCACTCATGGCTTTTACGCCTTCATGCTTTGCCCAGCCTTTATTGTATACTGTTCTAAAGTCTTCTGTGTACTTAGCTAAGTCTTTCTTGCTCATATGCCGGAAAGTATAAGCAGGGTCCGACAGTATGCGCTCTGCTTTATCGTTATACTTTTGAGGAAGCGGATCGTTTACTTTGCGGTAATAGGTGAATTGGTTGAAATATAGGCCAAATCCATAACCTTCAAATAGGCGCTGATAATACGGGAAATTATAATGCATGCCATAGTTAGGAGGGTAAAAACCTTCTATCAGCAAGCCCCACCATTTATCACGGTCCCCAAAGTTAATTGGGCCGTCCATTGCCTCCATGCCTCGTTCCTGAAGCCATTTTTTACAAGCATCGAAAAGTATATTAGCAGCCTCCTGATCGTCGATACAGTCAAAAAAGCCCAAGCCTCCTGTAGGTTGCTCAAAAGTTTTGGCAGTCTTTTTATTTATGAAAGCTGCTACTCTG
Organism: Pontibacter sp. H249; assembly: GCF_037892465.1. Lineage (NCBI taxonomy): Bacteria > Pseudomonadati > Bacteroidota > Cytophagia > Cytophagales > Hymenobacteraceae > Pontibacter > Pontibacter sp. H249. The sequence continues at coordinate 58,877 of NZ_JBBKTR010000006.1, forward strand.
CCAATAGATTTTCCGGTATTATCTTTTAATATCCAGCGTATTGCTTCGCTGTCCCGCAGCAGTCGGTTTTTCTTAGGATCGAATACGTTATCGATATCTTTGTTAAGAGGGCGAATATAGTTTGGGTCGTTTTTATAAAGCCTTACCTGCACCATCAGAAATTCATTGGCAAGTTCGGGGGTATTAACCTCTATCAGTTGCATAGTTTAGTTTATATGGATGTGCTAATTAAAGCAATCTATGCTTTAAAACATAATTAAGAGGTGATTTGAGCTTGCGCGAGAACTTTGAATGGTGAAAACAAAAAAAGCCTTCAGTTTCCTGAAGGCTTGATCCTTTAATGAGCCCCCAGTCGGAATCGAACCAACGACCTACTGATTACAAGTCAGTTGCTCTACCAGCTGAGCTATGGAGGCTTGTACTTTATGTTTGTCTAAAAAAGCAGAAGAAGTACAAACAGCTGCTTTTCGGAAGTGAGCCCCCAGTCGGAATCGAACCAACGACCTACTGATTACAAGTCAGTTGCTCTACCAGCTGAGCTATGGAGGCTTACTATCTGGTGTGCTTTAGTGTTTTAAAGCGTTGCAAAAGTATAGCGAAGTTTTATATGATGCAACTACTAGCTAAAAATTTTTGCAACGCTATGTATAAGCTTTTGAGATTCAGGTGGAAAAATTTTAGCTTCTGTATGCCTCCAACTGGTGCTGCAGCATATTTATGCGCTTTTGGGCATCAGCTATGCGTCCTTCGTACTCTATGCGTAGCTTATCGGCGTTTTTAGAACGGGCAAAAAACTCGATGTTTGTGCGTAATGTCTGGATATCGTTTTGAAGTTGCTGTATCTCCCGGCGAACAGTGTTCTCTCGCTGTTGCAGCTTTTGTCCTGCATCCGGACTATGTTTCATGCGATCTACCTGCAGCTTCACCAACTTGTCAGTGCGCTCTTCTAAAGACAGCTCAGGCACACGCTCCAGGTATTTCTCCATTAAAGCGATGTACTTATCCTCTGCCTTAGGGCTTGTGCGCTTGCTTGTCTTATCTAAATCAGCCCACTGCTGTTTAAACTGCTCAAATTCTTCTAGTGTACCAGTTGCTGTAGGCTGAGCTAGTGTGCTGGCTATTCTATCACATAACTCCAGTTTCTCAGAAGATAGTTTTTCTATTTCAGCGGATTTCTGTTGTTCGTGTGCTTGTTTACGATCAAAGAACTCATTGCAGGCAGATCTGAAACGCTGCCATATCTTATCAGAATACTTGTCTGGAACACGTCCTATTGTTTTCCATTTCTTCTGCAGTTGTATCAGCTTCTCTTTTGTGCTGTTCCAGTCAGTGCTATCCTTTAGGTTTTCGGCCTCCTCGCAAAGTTCAGTTTTTAGGCGCAGGTTTTGCAATTTTTGCTCATCTAAGCCTTTAAAAAACTGGTTTTTATGCTGGAAGAAAGCCTTATAGTTACCCCAGAAATTCTTGTTGATCTCTTCAGCGTATTCTTTTGGCACTAAGCCGGCAGCATCCCACTCTTCTTTTAATTTCTGTATTTCGTCAGTTTTATCACGCCACTCATTTATGCGGTCGGTGTTAAAGTTTTGGTACTGCTGCAGTCGCTCAAGGATAGAACGCTTCTTTTCAAGATTAACCAATTCAATTTCACGGCGATTCTCTTGGTAAGCACGGCGTTTTTCGTGTACTTTTTCAGAGGCCTGTATAAATCTGTCCCAGATCGGATCACGCTGATCGTTAGGTACAGGGCCAATGTTTTTCCACTCTTCATGCAGGTGTCGTAACTCCTGTAATGCTTTGTTTATAGATTGCTCGTTAACCAATGCCTCTGCACGTTCTATCAGCTGCATTTTAGCATCAAGATTGCGCTTACGGTCCAGTTCTTTCAGTTCAAAGAAAATACTGCGGTTATTGTAATAGATGTCGAGCAAGGCATGGTAAGAGTCCCATAACTCTTGTGCTGTACCTGCTGGTACCTGGCCTAAACTCTTCCACTCATTTTGTATCTTCTTTACTTCTTCGGTGCTATTCTTGGTTTCAGCAGACTCTACCAAGGCACGAAGCTGTGTGAGTATTTCGCGTTTGCGATCCAGATTGCGTTGGCGCTCTTCTTCTATGTTCTGGCGCTGCTTGTAACGAGCATCTCGGTATGAGGTAAACAGTGCTTCCATACTTTGATGCTCAGGAGAAGTATGATAGTCAAAATCCTCGTCGGTGCCCCCTTCCTGCTTAAATTTATCAAGTGCATCAGAACGCTCCGCCTGAAATTTGGCGTCATACTGCTTATGCATCTCGATAACAGTTTTGTGGCGTTTCCCAGCTTCTCCGCTTTTAAGTACAGCAGTCAGTTGCCTCTGCAACTCCTCCAACGATAGCTGACTGTAGTCAGTGTGATCGTCCTCATCTTCTTCATCGTCGTGATGCTCTTCCGAACGATTAGACTTTGACGGCTGATCAGACTGATTTTGATTTGTTTGTGTAGAATCTGGTTGTTCAGATGATGGTGCCGTAGCGTCAACATCTACAACATCTGTGTTAGCTTCTACAAATGCCTCAGTTATACTTTCTGTAGCCTCAGTTTCATTATCAGACTTCAGTTCCGGCTGAATCTCCGGTTGTTCCTCTTTAGGTACTTCAGGTGCTGAATCCGATGAAGCATAGTTTTGGGCATCTGCATTAGCTTGGCCTTGCTCAGATGTGTTCTGAGAGGAGTCTGTGTTGCTGATGTTTTGATTAACTTCGCTTTGATTCTCAGGTTTGTTTGCCTCAGCACCGGTAGAGTCTGTATTTCTGTTTTCTGTTGTCATGGCTACTTTTATCTAAGTACAACGTTAGCGTATATTAGTTAAGCCGTGGGTCAAGCGGATAGTTTGACAGTACTTTATACTTGCCTCCCATCTCTTTTAATATATCTCGCCACAGCTTATCTGCCTCCAAATTAAAGAATTTATTTGCAGCATTGTTATTAACTATCCAAACATTTTTATCAATTTCTTCTTGTAGTTGTCCAGGGGTCCATCCGGAGTAGCCTAAAAAAAACTTTATATCCGATGTTGACACAATACCAGAACCTATCATAGTGCGCAGCATTTCAAAATCTCCTCCCCAGTAAAGGTTGTCACCCAGTTTGATAGCTTGTGGCAACTCTGAAAGCCTATGTATGTAATGTAACGTATTGTACTGCACAGGTCCGCCAATACCAAGTTCCGCATCAAAAGTGTCGTTGTAAATATCGATTACATCAGAAAGTTTTAAGTTTGATTTTCTGTTTAAGACTAAGCCAAAGGTACCCTCATTCTCATTATGACTACACAACAGCACTACGCTGCGCTCAAAGTTTGGGTCGCCCAGGTATGGCTCAGAAATAAGCAGACTACCATTCTGCGGCTTTGATATACTTGTATCTTCCATTCGTGAATTTTCCTTTATTAAGTATACTTCTCAGTTTCGGTATACTTAAACCGTGCTGCATGTGTTGTTTAATATTTAATTACGCAGAGAATACAATATTGTAACGTGCCAGCAAAACATTTACAGCTAACTGTTTATATGTTCATATAATATAAATTAAGGTGCTAACAGTTGCTTAAAAGTTTATTAAGCTTAGATTATTTTATAATTTTGACAAAATTCATCGAAAATCATGGCTCTTTCTTATAAAAAAATTGCCGACATCCGGACTAATTACTCCAAGCAGGACCTGACTGAAGCATCTGTTGCAGCAAACCCAATTGATCAGTTTCATGAATGGCTGAATGAAGCCATTGCCGCTGAGGTAGAAGAGCCAACAGCTTTTGTACTTTCAACTGTTAGCCCAGAGGGTAAACCATCAGCGCGTGTAGTGCTGCTTAAAGAACTTAGTAGCCAGGGGTTTACATTTTTCACTAACTATAGCAGCAGAAAAGGCCAGGAGCTTGAGCACAGCCCTTCTGGTTGCTTTACATTTTTTTGGCCTGCACTGGAGCGACAGGTGCGTGTCGAGGGACAAATCAAGAAAGTATCTGCTGAGGAATCAGAAAGCTATTTTCATAGCAGGCCCCGAGGCAGCCAAATCGGAGCTTGGGCATCCCCACAGAGTAAAGTTATTAAGAGCCGTGAAGAACTGCAGCATGCCGACGAAGCGTTTACAGCAAAGTTTTCAGATACGGAAGTAATACCACGCCCTGAACACTGGGGGGGGTACCTGTTACAACCGGAACGTATCGAGTTTTGGCAGGGGCGTCCGAACCGTTTGCATGACAGAATTTTATACCAAAACGCCGACGGCAACTGGCAAATAAGTCGATTGGCACCTTGATCAGAGACCGTAATTTAAGCTTTATAGAATAAACTTATGGCAGAGATATTACCCTTAAAAGCTTGGCGCTACAACGAATCACTTGATCAGAACATAGAAGAGTTAACTTCTCCCCTGTTCGACGTGGTTTCTACTAAGCAGCGTGAGGCGCTATACCGCAAAAGTGTAAACAGTATACATCTTTCTGTTCCGAGAGGCGATGCTCCTGCCGAAGAAGCCGCCATACTTTTACAAGAGTGGAAAGATAACGGGATACTGGTGCAGGATTCTCTTCCCGGCATTTATGTATACTATCAATACTTCAGGTTGCCGGGCAGCGACAAAGAGTACTGCCGCAAAGGGTTTATCTGTAACATTAAAGCCTACGATTGGAGTGAGCAGGTACTGCTCCGCCATGAGAATACCATACCTACCGCAGTAAACGACAGAATTGATTTGTTGGAGAAAACGGAGCTTAACACAAGTCCTACCCATGGCCTCTATACAGATCCGGAGTTTATACTAGAGCCTTTTATGGATGAAAGTATAAAATCTCCTATCTACGAAACGGAAGATTACCAGGGGGTGCGCGATGTGTTGGCCATAATCCATGACAATACGGTAATTGAGCTGTTCCTGAAAACGTTGGAAACCCGTCAGATTCTTCTTGCTGATGGGCATCACCGATACGAAGGATCTCTGGAGTACCGTAAAAAAATGACGTCGCTTAATCCAGATCATACCGGCTACGAGGCTTACAACTACCACCTGATGTACCTTACAAACTCCGAGCACGACGACCTGCGCATACTGCCTACGCATCGCGTACTGCAGCAGATAGCCATGACGGATGAGGAATTTCTACATCAATTGGAATCATACTTTGTTGTAACACCCAAGGAGGACCCCTACGAGTTGAATGAAGTAATTTTAGGGAAGAAGTGGGCCTTTGGTTTATACTTAAGCGGTAATGCCTACAAGCTAAGGCTTAAGCCAGAGATACATAACCAAATTGACTGGATGTTTCCGGATGAGGTAAAGGACCTGGACTTGACGGTGATGCATTACTTCGTATTCGAAAAAGTGCTAGGTGTACTCCGCGAAGAACAGCGCGATATGCCAGGGCTGAGTTATGAGCGTAACTTTACCGCTTGTATAAGTAAAGTAGACACAGGTGCAGCCAGGCTGGCACTAATCACTAACGAAGTATCAATGGAGCAGGTAAAGCGCGTATGCCATAGCGGTGCTATAATGCCTCAAAAGTCAACGTTCTTTTATCCAAAGGTTATTTGCGGATTCCTGTTCAGCTCAATTAAAGAAGATGAATTTATCACGGCCCCTGCTGCTTGCCTCTAACTCGCCGAGGCGCAGAGAATTACTTACTGGTTTAGGTCTGAACTATAGTGTTCGGGTAAAGGATGTGCACGAAGAGTTTCCCGCTGATCTTAAAAGAGCCGAGGTAGCAGAATACTTAGCATCACACAAGGCTGATGCCTATAAAGAAGAACTACAGGAAGAGGTACTAATTACTGCCGACACCATTGTCTGCTTGGGTGATAAGGTGCTGAATAAACCCCAAAGCCACCATGAGGCTGCGGAAATGCTAAGATCTTTATCCGGCACAACACATGAGGTAATCACTGGTGTGTGTCTGCTTAGCAAAGAACGCAAAACCGTATTCCACGACATCACGAAAGTATACTTTAAAGAGCTAACTCAGGCTGAAATAGACTTCTACATTAACCGTTACAAACCATTCGACAAAGCAGGTGCCTATGGCATCCAGGAATGGATCGGTATGATCGGGATAGAGCGCATCGAAGGTTCATACTTTAACGTAGTAGGCCTGCCCGTACAAAAACTTTATACCTTCCTGATCGATCTAGGCTACTTAACTGTTGATTGATAAGTGCGAATCACATTTCTTCTTATTTAATGCACTACTAATTGAATTAACTACCTTTGCAGCTCGTTCAGGCACTGATGCACCTGAAGTGTAATCAAAAAAACAATCAGCAATTAAGATGTCTTTTATAAAATTATACCTGGCTCCGGGTAAGGAGCATTCGCTTAAACGTTTTCATCCGTGGGTATTTTCTGGAGCAATTCGAAAAATGGACGGTACCCCCGAAGAAGGTGACATAGTAGAAGTATACTCTAGCCAGCGTGAGTTCCTGGCAATGGGCCATTATGCTCCGGGTTCTATTGCCGTTCGTATTTTCTCATTTGAGCAGGTAGAGCCGGATTATATTTTCTGGAAAAGCAAAATACAGCAGGCTTACGATTTCCGTAAGAAACTAGGTTTAGTAAATAATCCGCATACAGATGTGTACCGGTTAGTTTATGCTGAAGGTGATGGTGTATCAGGTCTGATTGTAGATTTTTATAAAAACACTGCCGTAGTACAAACGCACACCATTGGTATGTACAATGTACGCGAATATGTTTCTCAGGCGCTACAAGAAATTTACGGTGACACCCTGGATGCTGTATACGACAAAAGCGCGGAGTCTTTGCCGGCTAAAGCTGCTGTAAATGCTGTTAATGGCTATCTATACGGTGAGTCTAAAGGTGGTGTAGTAGTAACTGAAAACGAAAACGAGTTCTTTATTGATTGGGAAAGCGGTCAGAAAACAGGCTTCTTTATCGACCAGCGGGAGAATCGTGAATTGCTAGGCCGTTATGTTAAAGATAAATCAGTACTAAATACCTTTTGCTATACTGGCGGCTTTTCAGTTTACGCGCTTAATGCAGGTGCAAAAGAGGTACATTCTGTTGATGTATCTAAAAAGGCAATTGAACTTACCATCAAAAATGGAGAACTGAGCCAGGCACCGGAACGTCACGAAGCGTATGCAGTAGATACTTTCGATTTCCTGAAAGGCAAGGAAGATCGATACGATGTAATTGTATTAGACCCTCCAGCTTTTGCTAAAAGCCAAAAAGTACGACACAATGCCCTAATGGGATATAAGCGCCTGAACGCTGAGGCTATGAAGAAGATAAAGCCTGGCGGTATACTTTTCACATTCTCCTGCTCTCAGGTGGTAGATAAGTATCTGTTTAACAACACTGTGATGGCAGCAGCCATCGAGGCAGGTCGAAACATCAAGATCATGCACCACCTTTCACAACCCGCCGACCACCCTATTTCAGTTTTCCATCCGGAAGGCGAGTATTTAAAAGGTCTGGTGCTGTTTGTAGAATAAAACATAAATTTTGAGGTATGATTTAACTGGCAGTTTAGATTATATTTAGACTAACAAAATCAAAAGCACAAAGGCCGGAGCTAAACTTTTAGCTCCGGCCTTTGTGCTTTTACCTGCCGATACTAGGAACCGATAAGGATATTTGTTTCTGGCAATTCAGCGGGTAATTCCATTCTAATTCGCCACTCTTTCGGGAAATAATTATTAACTCTGTTGCCAATTTGTTTGGCAAAGCCAAGTGGTACACCTTTGTATTTCAGCAACACCCAATCATTACCACTGCTATCTAGGCTGATATCCTCTTTGCGTAAGTATCTTAAAGCCAGTTCCAGATCAAGCTCAACTTTATTAAAAGCACCACTGTTCAGGTGCTGAGAAACTGCCAAAGTATGCATAGGTTTTAGTTTTTTGCCTTTTACTTCTGCTACCTCTGTGCCGGCATAAACTACGTGCAGGTGCTGGTAAACTTCATCGGCGGCCTCAAATAAGTTGGCAGGTATGGCAGATATTACCTCTCCGTACTGCAGCCACTCATATTTATCTGGCTCCAGTAGCCAGTCCTGCACTAAGGCTTTTTCCTTTTTTCCGGCTAACTGTAATTTATACTTTTTCTTTTTCCCAGATTTTTGAGAAATAGATGATTCTCCTGTTTTACGAAGCACAGCCATAAAAAAGCCCTCGCCCTGTATACGGTGCGGGTAAAAACGGTAACCCTCTACTCCATTAAGCTGCGTTGGCATCACACCCCAATCCGGGTCCAACACTAATTTTATACTTTCGGCCTGCTCCTGCTCTGCCAGCCAAGCAATGTTCTCCTCATTCTCCTGCTCATTCCAGGTACAGGTGCTATACACTAACACTCCTCCTGGTTTTAATGCATTCCACACATCCATCAGAATGCGCTGTTGCCTTTGTGCACAAAGCTTCACATTTTCCTCAGACCACTCGTTTATAGCCTGTGGATCTTTACGAAACATGCCCTCGCCGCTACAAGGTGCATCAACTACCATAACATCAAAAAACTCTGGCAGTCTTGAGAAATTACTTGGGTCGTTGCTGGTTACTAATACATTTCCACTGCCCCACTTGGCTATGTTTTCCGCTAAGATGTTGGCACGGCTTTTTATAACCTCATTCGACACCAGGAGGCTATCCTCGGTAATTAGGCTAGCGAGGTGTGTAGATTTACCGCCAGGAGCTCCGCAAAGATCAAGCACATGTAAAGACTGAGACAAATCAACAGCCTGCTTAAGAGCTTGCTCCACAAACATAGAACTTGCCTCCTGCACATAATAACAGCCGGCATGCAAAAGCGGATCCAGCGTAAAGAGTGGACGCTCTGGCAAGTAGTAAGCATGATCAGCCCATGGCACCTTCTGCAGAACTAGATTTGCTTGATACTTTATACTATTAACACGAATGCTTACAGGAGCAGGCATTGCCAGCGCTGCCTCAAAGCTGTTATATTCACTGGCCAGCAGACGCTGCATCCGCTCTTTAAAACTGATAGGGAGTTCCATAAGCACAAAGGTACGGCAATAATTTTCGGGGTAAAAGTATGATTGTATTAGCGTTTAAGGTAGTGCAGGTAATCTTCTACAACTGGTATATCGGCCGGGCACCAAATATAACTCCTTAACTTATCAGGTGTTGCCCACTCATATTTTAAGTGTTCTTGTAACGATATTGTGCCCCTGTTAAAGGTACATATGTAGGGTATAAGCTCAACAATCTTGTCAGGGTAAGTATGAAGAACGGGTTTTAATTTATGCTGTGGAGTTACGCTTATACAAAGTTCCTCTTTAATTTCACGCACCAGGCAATCCTGCTCTGTTTCACCAACCTCTAACTTGCCACCTGGAAACTCCCATAGCAGCGGCTGCGACATGCTTTTGCTGCGCTGTGTAATCAGCACCAGCCCGTCTTTCTCAATGATACCACAGAGTACTTTAATATCTTTCAAATTAACTTGAAATGTTAGATTGGCTAAAGCTAAGGTACTTTTTGCTCATCTGATTTTCAGCTTTATAAAACAGTTCGCCAAGAAGCAGGCAGATTGCCAGGTTCAGTAGTAAATTGCTATGATCTATAGTTAAGCCAAAGTATAACACCTGTACTAGAAAAATATGGTAAGAAGCCTGGCCAATATTGGCAATTAACCTAAGTATATAATTATCAGAGGAAGCCGGCAAAAGCAAAATTATTAGTAAAATCAGAAGGGCTGCATAACCAAAAGCAAACATATTCTGCGTAGCCCAACTTTCGTAAACAATTGGTATATGCAGATCGTGGTAAACTGTTAAATACAAGTATAGTATACTTAGCAATCCTAGTAGTAAAAAGATTAATAGTACAGATGGCTTAAACCCTTTATTAATTGATTTTGCCAACCACAAACCTAAAGCCAACGCAGAGAAATACCGTGGTAGCGCAGCGGCATAAATATACGCTAAGTCTTCTCCTTCAAATAAATTATACTTCTTACTAAACAACAAAAAAGCTGCCTCAACTAAAACTAAGAAGAGCGTAGTTAATATGGGCCGTATGGCAAAACCATAACCAATAATTGGCAGCAAAATTATAGATTGCAGTATCAAGGTAATAAAGTAATTACCTTTACCAGATACAGGAAGCACTCCTATCCAATTAAATGCTGTAAACTCCAGCATGTTTCGGTTGTAAAGCTGTAACCAGAGTAAGCCCAATACTATAGATGCTACAAAAACGAGCGTAAACGGCACCAGTATGCGGGTCGCTTTTTTTGTGAAGTAAACCTTAGTGTATAACTGCGATAGCTGCTGACGCTCTGCCCTTAGCCCTAAACCCAGATTAACGCCCATTAGGATCATAAACAAAGGAACCGCTTGCCAGATATGATAAATAGCATACGATTGCACAAGTTCCTGCTTCGTTACAGAATGAAGCGCAATAACAGAAATAATGGCTATACCTTTAAGAACATCAATCTGTTGTAAGTGTTTCTTCATTTAAATTGTGTTTAAGACACAATATAAGCGATTAACTTTAAATCTTAATTTCAGCTAACACTAGTTACAAACTACTTTTAGTTGGTTTTAACTGTAAGGTATCCTTGTGTAGCAAAAACAAGTATCTATTAATATACTTTCTTGCAGATAATTATGCCGCTTAGCTTAAACTACAAATTCTTGTTGATTGCAAGCGTGACATCAGCCGCTGCAGCTGCCACAATTAATCTGGCTATTGCGCATACAATATGGTACAGCTACGAATATATTTCGTTGTGGGGCACAAATGGCATAGCTAGTTACCTTACATCCGGCAGCATGATTTCGAGTTATACAATTACATTTTTTGTAACGAAAGCTACCCGAAACGCAATACGCACACAACAAATATTCCCGTTGCACTGGCATTTAAAAAGTCAGACTCTGATCGATCAACTCCCAACGCAAACTGCTCACCGAGCATTTATACTTGGTATTGTTGGTGCTTTCATGTCTGGGTTAACAATTTATCTGCTGGATTATAAAAACATAATGTCCTTATATTTTTATGAATATGTTGCCTTTAGTATGGTATACTTTATACTACTAGCTTCTGCTATGGCAGTAATGGCGGCATACCGGGCTATGGGCGATGATGTGCTTAAGCAGGTAAAGTTTTAGTGAAATAAAAAAGGCACACCTTTTGGTAAAGTGTGCCTTTTCTGAAGTATAAAATCTTCTATTTAAACTTATCCTTTAAGATCTCGAACTCAACAGCAGGAGAAATACGCTCGTAAAGTATGTGATAAACCGCATTGGTGATCGGCATTGATACTCCCAGCTTCTTGTTTAGCTCAAAAATACTTTGTACAGCATAATAACCTTCTGCCACCATGTTCATTTCTACCTGCGCTGATTTTACAGTATAGCCTCTCCCTATCATATTACCGAATGTACGGTTGCGGCTAAACTGCGAATAGGCAGTAACAAGTAGATCGCCAAGATAGGCTGAGCCACTAAGATCGCGGTGCAGTGGCATGATAGCATCCAAAAAACGCTCTATCTCGAACATGGCATTAGATACCAACACCGCCTGAAAATTATCGCCGTAGTTCAGGCCGCGTGAAATGCCGCAGGCCAGGGCAATTATATTTTTTATAACAGCACAATACTCAATTCCATCCAGGTCATCTAGCGGGTTGGCTTTTACATAACGGTTTCGTAGCAGCTCGCAGAAGCGTTCTGCTGTATTCATGTCATGTGAGCCTATCGTTAAGTATGACTGCTTTTCAAGGGCAACCTCTTCAGCGTGGCAAGGTCCTGCAACTACCAATTGGTGCGAGTTCGGTACAAAGTACCTGCGCTCTACATAATCAGAGATCAGAATGTTTTCTTTAGGGATCATACCTTTTACCGCAGATATGATCACTTTCCCTTTGAAAGCATCTCCAGACAACTCCTCTAGTGCCTGCTGTACAAAGGCTGCCGGAACAGCAATAATTACCCAATCGGCAACAGAAACAACAGCCTGAATGTCGGACGACGGCTTAACATAATTCAGATCAAAAGTTACCCCACTCAAATAGCGTGGGTTATGCTTAAAGTTAATCAGGTGCTGCACATCGTTTTTGTTGCGCATCCACCAATGTATCTGAGATTTGTTTTCGGAGAGGATCTTAACCAACGCTGATGCCCAGCTGCCTCCCCCTAAAACGGCTATTCTTTCCAAAATGGTTAATCTATTTTTACTTCATTATCAGCTGCTATCGCTGATTTGTTTAAAGAGCCAGCGTCTTTTACAGCCACTTTTGCCCCGTCTTTTAGTATTGTTGTTATCGCTCTGAAAGGACCAGTTACAACTTCCTGCCCCTCTTTGATACCACTTATAATCTCAATATTCTCAAAGTCACTGATACCAGTTTTTACATTAACTGTTTTAACAGAATTGCTGCCTTTCTCATATACAAACACTACTTCCTCTACTTTAACTTTAGGCTTTTGCTGCTCTTCAGTGTTCTCAGACTCTTCATCATTTTCATCCTCATTTGCTTCTGCAGCTGTATTTTTCTCGTTGGAGCGTGTTGTAACAGCAGACAAAGGTACTGATAATACATTAGATTTTCTTTCAGTAATAATGTCTACAGAGGCTGTCATACCCGGGCGGAAAGGGCGTGAGTTATTTTGTGCCAGGTGACTGTAAGACTCATTTAAAAGGCGAATGCGCACTTCAAACTCAGTTACAGCTTCTAGGCTGGCTGCATCTTTAGCCGTGTTGGCAATGGCTGTTACAATACCTTTAAACTTCTCGTCTTTGCTGGCATAAGAATCTACTTCTACCTCTACAGAGTCGCCAAGGGCTACACGTATAATATCGTTTTCGTTAACGTTTACGCGCACCTCCATATTATTTAGGTTGGCAATACGCATAATCTCAGTACCGGCCATCTGGGAAGTCCCAACCACACGTTCACCTCGCTCTACATTCAGCTTAGATACGATACCGCTTACAGGAGCATAAATAGTGGTCTTGTTCAGGTTCTCCCGTGCATCCTTTAAGGCGGCCAGTGCATTCTGAATGTTAAACTCCGAAGCTCTTACACTTTGGCGAAGCGACTCTACTTCTTGTTTTGCAGCTTCATAAGTAGCAGAAACCTGCTGCCACTCTGCCTGCGAGATCACTTTTTTATCATAAAGTGATTTGTTACGATCGTAGTTTTGCTTTGCCTGCGTTAAGTTTGCCTGTGCCTGTGCAAGTCTGGCTTGTGTTTGGGCAAGATTAGCTCTTGCTGAGTTTACGCTTGCCTGCTGTGCATCTACAAACGACTGGTAGTTATCAGGGCGGATACGTAGTAACAGTTGGCCTTTTACCACAGAGTCACCTTCTGCCACATTTAGCTCAATGATCTCACCAGATACGTCTGGGCTGATTTTCACTTCAGTTTCAGGCTGTATTTTACCTGAGGCACTTACTTTCTCAACGATTTCAGCTTTTTTAGCCTGGGCTATAATTACTTCCGTGCCTTCGTCTTTACCGATCCAGCCGGCTTTTTTTGCTACAATAATTCCAACTAATAAGAGTACAAGTGCACCTACAATAATCGGAACTAGTTTTGATTTTTTCTTGGCCATAGTTTTAGAGAGTAATATCTTTTCCTTGATAGAAATCTAATACTTTAAGTTTAAAAGTGTAATCATATTTAGCTTGTACTAAGCTTGATTGAGCTGAACGGTAGGTGTTGGCAATTACATTAAAATCGACTGTATTAATTACACCACTGTTCAATCTTAACTCGGCATTGCGGAAGTTTTTCTCTGAAGCAATTACTTGCTCTTTTGCAGCGGCATAGCGTCGCTGAGCAGCTACAGCATCAACATATGCTTGCTCTATTGTCTGGCGCAGATTGTTACGGGCAATATCAGCGTTCAATTGCGCATTTTGTAATGATATTTTAGCACGCTGTACATTGGTTCTGGCCTGTAATCCATTTAAAATAGGCACCTGCAGTGAAAATCCTACTTGTGTAGATAAATTGCCATCCAATTGATCAAAGTAAGGGTATTTTTCATCAATAATGCGGTTTCTGATGTTCGGGAAGTATAGCGTTTGAGCTTGAGTTCCAGCTGCGTCTAAGTATACTATCTGTGGTGTTACACCATTTATCACTGTTTCAGTTCCTGTCACGAATCTACTTGTGCTGGCATAACGACTACCTGCCCCGGCAAACATACTTAATCTCGGGAAATATGCTCCTCTGGCAACGGCCACACCTACTTCGGAACTACGGAGGCGGAGATCTGTAGCTCTAATTGCAGGAAGAGTCTGCACTGCTACATCATATACTTGATTACCACTTACAATAACTGGGTTTTCATCTGGCTCCGGAATGTCTGGAATCTGAATTTGAAAATCCTGATTGGCCGGTATGTTTAACAACTGCATCAGTGTAAGGCGAGAAATGTCACGCTGATTCTGAGCAGTAATAAAATTCAGATCATCAGTTGCTAATTGAGATTCAAGGTCAAGTACAGCATTCTCTGCTAAACTGCCTGCCTCAAACAATATTCTTGTTCGTTTAAGTTGTGCTTCTGTAAGACCTCTTTGCAACTCGGAAATCCTCATTTGCTCATTAGCAAATAATATATTCAGATAAGAAGTTACAATTTGAATCGTGATATCATTCTGAGCCGAAAGAAAATCCTGTTCACTGGCATCTAGCTCCAAATTATTCTGCTTAATGAGATTTATTTGTTGGAAACCAGAAAATAGCGGCAGGTTAGCATTTACAGATACGTTAGAGGTTCTGGCGTTTTGGGTTGTAAGGCTAAATGATACCGGATCCTGAAACGAACCTGTGTTAAAACTGTAATTGCTGCTTGCATTTAAACTTGGCAAACGGGCCGCACGCGACTGGTTAAGATCAGCTTTGCTAAAGTCTCTGTTCAGACTGGCTTGCCTCACATTAAGGTTGTTTGCCTTTGCGTGGCTCAAAGCCTCCTCCAGAGACCAAACACCATCGTTGCCTGCGCTTTGTTGCTGCGCATAACTTTCACTTACACCGGCAGAACAGGCAAGTCCTAGTGCGAGGAGTAAAAGTCTGGATGTTTTTTTCATAGTAACTATCTGTTATTAAAGATCTATGTTCGGTATGTATACCACATGCTTTACCCAGCTTAACTGCTTTAGGTACTCTAGTGTGATAGGTTTAATGCCAGAGTCCATTTCGATGAACTGGCGGGCCATTTCGTTTTTACCTTTGCGTGAAACGTTCATGGTGGCAATGTTGCAATCATCATGCGCAAGCACTGATGCAATAAAGGCTATACTTCCTCGAACGTCGTCAGCATCAATAATTAGTGTATGCAATGTGGCAGAAAAACTTGCCGAAAAGCCATCTACTTCTACAATATTGATAACACCGCCTCCCCTGCTTTGCCCTATTACTTCTACCTGTCTGTCGCCGGACTTTAGATTAAGTTTAATCGTGTTTGGATGCATGGTAGATGCATTGCCCACAGATTTAAAAGTATACTTCAGGCCTCGCTCTTTCGCATGGTCAAAGGCATCTTTTATGCGCTTATCATCGGTTTTAAAATCAAGCAGACCAGCTACAATAGCACGGTCGCTGCCATGGCCCTCGTAAGTGCGTGCAAAGGAGTTATAAAAGGTAATAACAACCTCTTCTGGTGCTGCCCCCAGTATACGAATGGCAGCGCGCGCGATGCGTACCACACCTGCCGTATGCGAACTAGATGGGCCGATCATCACAGGACCAATCATATCAAAAACGCTACTTTTCTCAGCCATAGAGGATTAAAGATCCTAAAATATAGTAAAAGTCAAATTTAGCAATTAACTACCAGTTTTGCAGTAATTGCTGGCTAAAATAGCTTTATTTCTACAATATACCAGTATTAATCTACTAACTCCTGTTATGCTTCTAGCAAGCCCTTATTTATCAAGACCAGTTCTTTTAAAATTTTACAGCTTATAGGCTTTGGATAATAGTACATTAAAGTACATCTCTAATCAAATGTTAATTTATAGCATCGTTGGCTAAGGTTAATTTCGTTAATTTGCAGCTTTGTATTATTCATCATCCGTAAAACGATTTAAATGGAACAAGCATTTAAACCTGAAGTACTGGAGCAGCTTAAAAGGCTAGAGGAGAAATATGTGCCACTTGGTCAGGATTTGGCAGCATACTTAGAGGGGCTTTACTATACTAATTTCCTAAATTACTGGGATTATATTCACCTCGACACCCTGCTCAGCCTTCAGAACCCGCGTACAAATATTCCGGATGAGAAGATATTTATCATCTACCACCAAATTACTGAGTTATACTTTAAACTTTGCCTAGAAGAGTATAGGCAAATTGCAGAGGACAAAGCGATTACAGTTGATTGGTTAATTAAACGCGTGAAGCGTATTAACCGCTACTTCGATAACCTGATCAACTCTTTTGATGTGATGGTTGATGGCATGGACCCGAAGCAGTTTCTTCAGTTTAGGATGGCGCTCATGCCAGCTAGCGGTTTTCAGTCGGCACAGTATCGTATGATCGAGATTGCCTCTACAGACTTGCGTAACCTAGTAGCAAAAGATAAAAGGGCTGCTCTTGGTTTACAAAGCACACAGGAAGAAATGATCGGCTGCATCTATTGGAAAGAGGGCGCTACAGAAGTGGCATCAGGTGCTAAAACCCTTACGCTGCTTCAGTTTGAAGAAAAGTATACTTCGCAGCTTATACAGTTTGCCAGGCAGTATGAACACACTAACCTTTGGAGCGTTTACAAGCGTTTGCCAGAAACAGACCAGCAAAACTCAAAACTGATCAAGGCTATGCGTGCCCTCGATAGTAACGTGAATGTTAACTGGCCACTCATGCATTATAAATCTGCTGTTCGCTATCTACAGCGCGATCCGGATATTATTGCAGCTACTGGCGGCACTAACTGGATGAAATATCTTCCTCCTAAATTCCAGAAGCGTATTTTCTATCCTGAACTGTGGAGTGAACAGGAAATAGAAGAATGGGGTAAAGGTTGGGTTGATAAAGTACTTAATGGAGATATTTAATTACAGACTGTTGAACTAGACCTCTTATTATCACGATAATGAATACAATGAAAAAGGCCTAATTGCTTTGAAGGAGCTATAAGGCCTTTTTTTATGTAAATTGAATTTGCATTATCTTTGCTTTGTTATCATTAAATCAAAATTTACATAACAGTTCATATTTACGCTGAGTCAAGAATCAGTAATTAAAAAACAACAATAAAATTAAGGTTTAAGGTTAACTACCTTACCCATACCACATGAGAAAAAAAGAATTAGACCTGGTGTTTGCACCGGAGGTTGCTTTTGATGCAACACAATTAGAGCACGAAATTTTAAAAAGTGCCCGTTTAAACTCAGCAGATGTAAAGTATATCCATCGGGTAAAGCGCTCTATTGATGCCCGTGGTCGGCAAGTACTGGTTCGAGTACGAGCCGATGTTTATTTGGACAATCCTCCTACGGAAATTATTTCCCCCATTTACTCTTACCCTGATGTTTCGAACGCACAGCAGATTGTAATTGTTGGCGCTGGTCCTGCAGGTTTGTTTGCTGCTTTGCGCTGCATTGAGCTTGGCCTGAAGCCTGTTGTGCTTGAGCGTGGTAAAGATGTTAGAAGCCGCCGCCGCGATTTGGCAGCTATAAATAAAGAGCATACTGTCAATTCGGATTCAAACTATTGTTTTGGCGAAGGTGGTGCCGGTACTTATTCTGATGGCAAGTTGTATACTCGTTCTAAAAAGCGAGGTGATCTGTTGCGCATACTGCAAATTTTCGTGCAGCACGGTGCCACCCCAGACATTCTATTTGATGCACACCCGCACATCGGCACAAATAAACTGCCTAAAATAATTGAGGCTATCCGAGAAACAGTGCGAGCATCTGGTGGCGAAGTACATTTTGATAAACGTGTTGCCGATTTTATACTTGAGCAAGACGAAATGCGCGGTGTGGTTACTGCTGATGGGCAAACATACTTAGGTGAATCGGTTATACTTGCAACAGGCCACAGTGCACGCGATATTTTTGAATTGCTGCATGAAAAAGGTGTTACCATAGAGGCCAAGCCTTTTGCGATGGGTGTTCGCGTCGAGCACCAGCAAAGTCTTATCGACAGCATACAGTATAAATGCGAGGATCGTGGTCCTTATTTGCCGGCCTCGTCTTATGCGCTTGTGCATCAGACGCACTATAATGGCCGGCAGCGTGGCATATTTTCTTTTTGTATGTGCCCTGGTGGTTTTATTGTGCCTTCTGCTACGGCACCCGGTGAAGTAGTAGTTAATGGCATGTCGCCGAGTCGCCGCGACTCAAAGTTCTCCAACTCAGGTATAGTGGTTGCTATTGAACTGGAAGACATGGAGCTTGAAAAGTATGGACCTTTAGCCGGTTTACGTATGCAGCAGGCTCTGGAACAGAAAGCCTGCGAAATAGCCGGTGGGTCACAGGCAGCGCCAGCCCAGTTGCTAAAAGATTTTACCGAACAAAAAGTAAGCAAGGAACTACTAGATACCTCCTATCAACCTGGCTTAGTATCAGTAAATATGAATGAGCTTTTCTCTGAGGAAATGGCTTATCGCTTACGCGAGGGCTTTAAAGCATTTGGCAGTAAAATGCGCGGATATCTCACTAATGAGGCACAAATTGTAGGCGTAGAAAGCAGAACCTCCTCTCCTGTACGGGTTCCTCGCGATCGTGAGACATTGGAACATGTGCACATTAAACGATTGTATCCATGCGGTGAAGGAGCAGGATACGCAGGCGGTATTGTTTCAGCGGCTATGGATGGTGAGCGTTGTGCCGAGATGGCTGCGATAAAAGCTGGTATACGCGTTGGGTAATCCATTTTTAAGGATAATTTAGTTACATAAGGTTATTTTGCCCGTAAAGTATAAACATGCATGCCCTGTGCAGCTGCATTTATACTTTGTATCTAATTAAATTTATAAAATAGATGAAAAAAACAGTAGTAGTTGGAGCCACTGATAACCCTGCCCGTTACGCCTACAAGGCTGTACACCGTTTACAACAGCATGGCCATGAAGTTGTGCCAGTGGGTATTCGTAAATCTGAAGTTGGCGGCAAACCTATCATCACTGACCTAAGCCAGCCTGTTGATGGTGTAGACACAGTAACCTTGTATGTAGGTCCACAAAATCAACCTTACTGGTACGATTATATCTTGTCGCTGCAACCAAAACGCATCATTTTTAATCCAGGCACTGAAAACCATGAGTTCGAAAAGATGGCTTCAGAAGCTAATATCGAAACATTACATCACTGCACTTTGGTAATGCTAGCAACTGATAGCTATTAATTAAAAATTATAATTTTGAGTATAACCTCTTAAAAATAGCATCGTATAATGAATAAATATAAAGCAGATGGCATTTGTTGTCTATGCTTAATAAAGAAGGAATCTTAACCAGATTCCTTCTTTTGTTTTAGAGACTTGTTTAAAATTATTTATTTTAAAGTTTACTCTGCATCCAGTCGCCTTCCTCTTCTTCCATTTGGTAGCGCATACTTGCTGCCAGTGCTGTGTCTGGAATAAGATTTGAACTGGTAGCCTGTAATTTAGTTTTTAAGCCCGATACTACCTTCACTTCTCCGTTCATTAATGCAGTATAGCCATCTAATGCAACTGCAGCTGGTTCAGCAAGGTTGCCGTGTGCCGCACGCGTATGGGCTGCACCTGCCCTTCTGAAGAACATCGTATTGGTACCTCCCGGGCAAAGTGCAGTAATGCTTATACCTGTACCCTTTAATTCGTTAGACAAGGCCTCAGAGAAAGAAAGTATAAAAGCCTTTGTAGCGCCGTATACAGCCATTAAAGGCGATGGCATAAAAGATACTATAGAGGCAACATTTAAAATTTTACCCTCTCCTTTTTGCTTCATATCCTTCAAAAAATGCTTTGTAAGGGCCACTGGTGTGTTAATGTTAAGTTCTATAATGGCCTGTTCCCTTTCAAGGTCTGTTTCATCAAATGAGCCATGAGTGCCGGCGCCTGCATTATTTACAAGTATATCTATGTGTATTCCGTTTTCTTTTACCTGCTGGTATACTTCTGTGGCAACGCCTGGTTCAGAGAGGTCAGCTGTGATAACGGATACTTTTTCTAATTGATGTTTATCCTGTAGTTGATAACCGAGCCTTCTAAGCCTTTCAGTGCTTCTGGCAACCAGCACCAAACTGTAACCGTCTTTTGCAAATAATTTTGCAAACTCCATCCCGATGCCATTGGAGGCCCCCGTAATCAAAACAGTTTTCCTTTTGTTTTCTTCGCTTTTAGATCTCATTTATGTATAATCTTATTAAAATAGATGCTTTAGTGTACCAGTGAATAAGGGATTTGGTTATTTCTGCATTTGTATTCCTAGCTTTGATATAATAAAAAAGGCCTCTTTGCTATTTGCAAAAAGGCCTTTTTGTAAAAGTATAATCTAACTATGATTCACCGCGAAGTATCTCTAGTGGTGGTCTGTTTAATATACCGCTGCTATTAAGCATACCTATAAATACTGTTAAAGCTGTGATGCTTAGAAAAACAGGCAGTAGTGGCGCAAAGTCTGGCACAAAGTTTACTTCAAAACTAAATACTGCTAAAGCCCAGCTTGCTGCCACAGAAAGTATAACACCCGTTCCGGCAGCCAAAGCTCCTAGTAATAGGTATTCAAACGCATTTATACTTAGTATCTGCTTTCGGCTGGCTCCTAGTGTTCTTAATAATACACTCTCCTGCACCCTCTGGAATTTACTAATGTTGATTGAACCGATTAGAACTAGCAAGCCTGTAGTGATACTAAACAAAGCCATAAACCGGATCACAAAAGAAATCTTGCTTAATATATCATCCAGCGTTTGAAGTATAAGATCCAGGTCGATAGCTGAGACGTTAGGAAAGCGCTGAACCAGTTCGCGCTGAAAATTAGCTGATTGTGCTGTAGAATCAGTACGCGTCATAAGCACATGGAACTGCGGCGCCTCCTCCAGTACGCCTTCCGGGAAAAGCACTAAAAAATTAGTCTGTACCCTGTTCCACTCTATTTCTCGCAGGTGTGCAACAGAAGCAGGCAGCAAAGCTCCCTGAACATTAAATAATACTGTGTCACCAAGTTTAACTTTAATTCGTTCAGCATAACGATCTTCTAGTGAAACAGGTATGAGTTTGTCAGGATTTTTTACTGTTCCTGTCCAGGTACCATCAACTTCTTTTTCCGAGTCAATCAGGGAATCGCGATATGTTACGCGGTACTCCCGGGTAAATGCCCAGTCGGGTATACCTAAGGTCGTATCCTTGCGTACATCGGCAGCAGTCAGACCATTTATTTCTTCAACGCGAACAGTTACTACCGGTACATACTGTAACACTGGAAGTCCAGCCTCCTTTGTTACTCTCTTGATTTCATCTTTCTGTGAGCTTTGTATATCAAAAAGAACCATGTTTGGTTGGTTTTCGCTACCTGCAATGGCAACTTCACTCAGTAAAAGGCGTTGCATCAGAAATAAGGTGGAGATGAGAGCAGTTCCTAAGCCAATAGAGACTGTTAGTAACAGTGTTTGGTTGTTTGGTCTATATAGATTAGCCAAGCTTTGTCGCCATACATAACCCCAATTAACCGGAAAGAATCTCTTTACAAACCACATCATTGCTCTGGCAAGTAAAGCTAGTACTAAAAAGCCAACTATAACCCCGCCTGTAAAAGCCAGCGCTCTTAACCAAGTGTCTAGCTGAAAGTATGCAAATACGAAAATGAAAGACAGTATTAAGAGGTAAACCAGCCAGCGCACTTTATCTTTTTGATTAGTTAAGTGCTCTATTCCGGCACGCAAGGTAATGAGCGGTGAAACGTTCCGTATCGAAAGCAAGGGCAGTAAGGCAAACAGTACTGCTACTACAAGCCCAATAGCTATCCCTTCTAGTATAGCTGACCAGGATACTGCTACAGTGACCTCTACAGGTAAAAAGGTTTTGAAAAGTTCGGGTAAGTATAACTGAATAAGGCTACCAAGTATGGCTCCAACAATAGAACCGATCAACCCCATGGCCATCACCTGGAACAAGTAAATCAGAAAAGCTTGCGCACCGCTTACACCCAAGCAGCGTAGTACCCCGATAGTAGCTAATTTTTCCCGGATATATACATGGACCGCACTGGCTACGCCTACACACCCTAAAAGCAAGGCAACAAACCCAACTAAGGCCAGAAATCTTGCCAGATCGTCGTATGCTTTACCAGTGTCTTCTTTGCGGCTGTTTACAGTATCAAAACCAAACCCAGCTTCATCAAACCTCGGCTCTAGTTTATTCGCTAGTTCGTCAGCGTCTGTTGTTTGAGGTAGTTTATAGTAATGGTAATAGCTGATGCGGCTGCCACGTTGCAATAAGCCTGTTTCTTCAAGATAATGGCGCGGGATGTAAACAGCTGGTGCTATAGTGGCCGTCATGGCAGACTGACCGGGTATTTTATGTAGAGCGCCTGCAATTTCGAAAGTAAGGTTACCTACTTTGATAGAATCGCCGGGTTTTGTGTTGTACTGGAGTAATAGTGTGTGATCTACCAACGCTTTTCTACCTTCTTCCCTAAAAGCACTGCTAGCGCTCTTAGGTTCAGTTTCGATGGCACCATAGTATGGAAAACCACCTTTCTCCAATGCCCTTACCTGCACCAACCTGGTGCCTTGAGAAGCCTGGAAATAAACCATCGATGCAAACCGAACCTCATCAGACCTGTCGCCTCCAACTGCTAGAGAATCCAGCAGCTTTTGCATATCTGGTTCTATATCTTTACTTGTTGCTACTACCAAGTCGGCTCCTATAAGAGATCTAGCCTGTTTGTCTATATCAGCGCGTAGGTTGTTGGAAAAGGAGTTAATTGCTACAAGCGCAGCAATACCTAGAACAATGGAGGAGATAAACAAAGCCAGCCTGCCTCTGTTACGGCGGCTATCTCGCCATGCCATCTTCAGTAACCAACGCATGTTGAGCGGTCTTTTATTACCTAAATGTATAATGGTGTCTGACATCTAAACCTGTTGTTCTTAAAATACCTAAGTGTATTTAGTCTAAATTATGCATTATTAACTACCGATGAAGTAACTTGGTCTGATACCACTGTGCCTCCTTTTATGCGAATAATGCGATCTGTTTTCTGAGCCAACTCAAGGTCGTGCGTAACCAGTACTAAAGTTGTTCCTGCTTCTTTATTAAGGTCAAACAGTAGCTTCTCTACCCGTTGCCCAGTTTCTTCATCCAAGTTGCCAGTAGGCTCATCGGCAAAAAGTATAGTAGGCTTATTAGAGAAAGCCCTAGCCAAAGACACGCGCTGTTGCTCACCTCCTGAAAGTTGCGTTGGGTAGTGGTCGTAACGTTCTGCTAGTCCAACCCGGGCTAGCAGGTCCATTGCCTGCCGGTGCACGTTGCGTTCGCCGCGTAGTTCTAAGGGTACCATTACGTTTTCAACTGCTGTTAGCGTAGGAATCAACTGAAAGTTCTGAAAAATGAAACCTACATACTGGTTACGCACCTGTGCACGCTCGTCCTCGGACAAACTATCCAGCTTGATTCCGTTAAGTATGACAGA
This sequence comes from Pontibacter sp. H249, assembly GCF_037892465.1. Lineage (NCBI taxonomy): Bacteria > Pseudomonadati > Bacteroidota > Cytophagia > Cytophagales > Hymenobacteraceae > Pontibacter > Pontibacter sp. H249. The sequence goes on from NZ_JBBKTR010000006.1 coordinate 82,471, forward strand.
GCCTGCGGATGCCCTATCAAGTCCGGCACAAAGGCCCAGCAAAGTAGTTTTTCCACTACCTGACGGGCCAACAATGGCACATGTATCGCCAGCCTGTAGCGAAAAGTTTATACCTTGCAGTACAGTAAGCGGATGATGACCACTGTAATAGGTTTTCTCCAGGTTTTTGATATCTAATATTATTGACACGTAGTTTCAGATTTAAGTTGTATTGGGAAATACTGTACTTTTAACTAAAGAAGTTCTATTACTGTTAGAAAAGGTAAACTTGTATTTTACGTTATTGTTTAGTACAGGTAAAGTATAAATTTAAGAAATAAAGCACATAAATATGCTAAAACGTAATTTTTTGCTATCCATAACAGCGGTTGTTTTTAGCTTATACAGCTGCAGTGAGTCCGAAAGAACCACCGAAATCGGCGTTGAAAAGAATAACAGTAGTAGTATTGAGAACCAAACGAACACTGCAAAATCCGAACGTACAAAAACTATACTTTTCTTCGGAAACAGTCTCACAGCGGGTTACGGTCTTGAACCGGACCAAGCATTTCCGGCCCTTATTCAAAATAGAATAGACTCTTTAAATCTACCATATAAGGTTATTAATGCAGGTGTAAGCGGTGAAACATCAGCAGGTGGTAAAAGCCGTATCAACTGGTTATTAAAGCAGCCAGTTGATGTATTCGTGCTGGAACTGGGTGCCAATGATGGTTTAAGAGGAATTGACCCGGATGAAACATTCAAGAACCTGCAGAGCATCATACGCAGCGTGCGCGAGAAGAACCCTGATGCACAGATTCTACTTGCCGGTATGCAAATGCCTCCAAGTATGGGACAAAAGTATACCAAAGAGTTTAGTGAAGTATTTTCTGCGTTAGCTAAAGAAGAAAGCGTGGCCTTAATTCCGTTTTTGCTAGAAGGTGTAGCCGGTAACCCTGAATTTAACCAGAAAGATGGCATACACCCAACAGAGAAAGGACAGAAAATACTAGCAAACAATGTATGGGCTGTGATGGAGGATATTGTTTTAGAGCCAGAGAGCATTTAAATAAACTTAGTTACTATTGTTTCACTTTTGGTTCATTCCTGCGAAAAAGTTCCTCAGAAGTTAAAGATCCAAACAAATGAGCGTCCTTTTCTCTTCGACACGGTTGTAGGGCAATATTTGGCTTATTGAGCACTTATAACAGCCCTGCTTCGCAGTGTGGAACAACTATTATATCGCCTTTAAGGATGGCATCCAACTCGGGAGATTAGAACTCTATGCCCTATCCACGACTAGTTTACTGAGCAGCTAATTAATGAAATATACCTTCAGCACCTGGTAGACTTGCTCTAATCGTATTAAGTTTTTTAAAGCGACTTAAATAGCACTCGAATGATATATAAGCTTTTCCCTCCAACGATCATCTGATGTTTTATTCAAGCTAGCACAATAGTATGTGAACATGGGCCTAATCTCTAATACCATACTTAGATGTTAGATATGCAATGTTCTATCTCTATAATTCCTGTATTTAGGTTGCAACTAGTTTTACACTATGAATTCAATGTTACACTTGTCTTTATTTGCCATTTACTACTTCATCTATAATTATATTAACTACTAATAAATTACAACGTTAAATGAATTGTTTATAACTATAATATTTATTTGTTATACATATTTAATACTGTTGTTAATGTGCTTAATGAATAGATATCGCTATATTAAACTTCAATATATTAATAGTCCACTAATTTAGATATTATTAAATTCAATCCTTTATTCACCTTATTGGTTATTCAATTTTCAATATGTATGAATAATTTTATTAATCATATTGCATTATAAACTATATTAAATATAGCTATTCTGTTTTTTTAAGCTTAGAATAATGTGCCGCTTTTAATGTATAGATGTTTTATAAAACATTGTCCGACTATGAAGAAACACACTGTATAATTTACATTGAAAATTTAAATATATACCTCTATGGCACAAAGATACTCCACGCTTTTCAGATGGATCAATGTCGTAGTTGATTACCTTTTGCTAAATGTCACCTTATACTTTTGTTTTCTAGTGGCAGACATTGACCTGGAATGGTCCAATGTGTATGACCAGCGCCTTACTATCCTCTTGCTGAACTTTTGCTGGTTTTTTAGCTCCAATACATTTAGTGTCTATAAACAATTACTTAAAAGAGACGCTGTGCCAGTAATGAATGCTACACTAGCTGCATTATGCATTTTCGTAGCTATGACTTTACTTGTAAAATTGGCTCTTCCTCTACTATATATACCACCTGTTCCCTTTGTGTACTATTTCGCCATGTTCCCTGTACTATTACTAATTTGGAAGTTCTCTTTCCTGCTGGTTAGAAAGTACAGGCGAAAGTACTGGATAGGTTCCAATAATATTGTCATAATAGGAGCAAGCCCTGTAGGTTTAGACTTTTACTATGAAATTAATTCTAATCCTCAACTAGACTGCCGGGCCCTAGGCTTTTTTGATGATTCTCCAGAACATGTGCCCAATATGGTAGACTATCTAGGAAAGGTCGAACAATGTTTTGAATACGCTGCTGCTAATAAAGTGCGTGAAGTCTTCTGCGCCCTACCCTATTCAGACTGCAGTAGAATTGAGGCACTCATGCAGGAGGCCGACAAGCACATGGTGCGGTTCCGGATCGTGCCGGACATCAAGGGCTCGCTGCACCGCAAGTGCCTGGTGGAGCTCTTCGGCTACGTGCCCGTGCTCAAGCCGCGGCAGGAGCCGCTGGAGAACAAGGCCAACGAGGTGGTCAAGCGCGCCTTCGACGTGCTCTTCTCGGCGCTGGTGGTGGTGGTGCTGCTGAGCTGGTTCGTGCCCCTGATGGCCCTCGTGATCAAGCTCGACTCGCCCGGCCCGGTGTTCTTTAGGCAGCTGCGCTCGGGCAGGAACAACCGCCCCTTCCACTGCCTCAAGTTCCGCAGCATGGCCCTCAACCCCGACTCGGACAGGCTGCAGGCCACTAGGGCAGACGCGCGCGTCACCCGCGTGGGCCGCTTCATCCGCAAGACCAGCATCGACGAGCTGCCCCAGTTCCTCAACGTGCTGCTGGGCGACATGTCCGTGGTCGGGCCCCGGCCACACATGCTCCAGCACACGCGCGACTACTCCCAGCTGATCGACAACTACATGGTGCGCCACTTCCTCACCCCCGGCATCACCGGCTGGGCCCAGGTCAACGGCTTCCGCGGCGAGACCCGCGAGAATAGCGCCATGCTCAACCGCGTGAAGGCAGACTTGTGGTACCTGGAGAACTGGTCGGTGATGCTTGATTTTAAGATTGTGTTTCTGACTATGTGGGGAATGCTAAGAAAGCACGATGACGTATATTAACTAAAGCAGTAGTTATACACTGCTGCTTGAAAAATCCCGTTTCAAGATTAGCCATGTTTAAGTGGCTATGTTTTACTTTTATAGACTCCATTAAAGCAAGGTTAGAAGGTAACTGTTTAAAGTTGCCTTCTAACCTTTTTTATTTTAAACCTACTAAACTTCTACTCAATTCTTATTTCTAGCTGATGAACAGTAATATATCGCAAACAGATTGTCAATGCAGAATTAAATCAAGAAATTTATACATCCTCAGGCAACCCAGGGTATAGCAATCTGCATCTATGGGGTAAAGAGTGTGATTAGCGCTCTAATTGCAAAGCACATAACCAGTTAAATTTGATAAACTATTACACATCGTGTCGGAAGCAGAGTTAATAGCGGGATGTCAGCGGGCAGAAAGTAAAGCGCAGAAGGTGCTGTATGAACAGTATGCCTCTAAAATGTATGGCGTGTGCCTGCGATACCTGAAAAACGATATGGACGCAGAAGAAGCCTTATTGAATGGTTTTATGAAAGTATACCAGAACATTAACCGCTTTGAGGCTAAAGGTAGTTTCGAAGGATGGATTCGCCGCATTATGGTTAACGAAGCACTCGGCTTTCTTAGGAAAAAGGAACCGATGCATATGGCCATAGAAGATAGTCACATTCAGGTTGCCGGCGCTAATGGTGCAGATCATGACCTGGCGGAGGGTGAGCTAATGCAGCTGCTGCATACATTGCCAGCTGGTTATAGAGCAGTTTTTAACTTATATGCCATTGAAGGCTACTCACACAAAGAAATAGCGGATATGCTCGGCATTAATGAGGGCACATCTAAATCGCAGTTAAGTAAGGCCCGAGTCATGTTACAGCGAAGGCTGGAAGGACAAAGTGCTATAGCTGTTTAAGAAAAGGGAGATATTATACTATGAGACCAGAAGATATAGATAACTTGTTTAAGGAGCGTTTAGGAAATACAACTCCTACACCGCCTGCCGATCTTTGGAACAGATTGCAAAACAGAATAGAAGATGAAATGCCTCGCAAAGTAGAGATACGAGAAGAAAAGAAGAGCTTTATGTGGATCTATTCTTCTGTAGCGGCTACATTGTCGCTGTTGCTTACAGTAGGTGTGGTATTCTACAACATCAAAACCACCCCTGAGGTAAGTAACTCTCTTGTGGTTAAAGATAAGACCATACTTCAGGAGTCTCCTGTTTACAATGCCCCTGCAGAGGAAGCCATAGCAAAGGTAGATGCTACAACTTCAGCAGCTGAAATTATTTTAGAAAAAAAATCTGCACTCCAGGCAACCGAAGATGCAACCCCTGCATCTAACATAACAGAAAGGGTTGCTAAACCTGCAACACTGGCAAAGGCGAATACAAAAGCTGTACAGCAAACTAAAACAGCCATTGCTAAAGTAGCAGAACAACCTAAGGCAGATGCGCAGCAGGCCATTGCCGATAATACCCCGATTACTGAAAAACCAGCGGAAGTGAAAGCAGTAGCACCGGCAATCGAAGAACCAGTTGCCACTGCTTTGGCAGCCAACACAAACATGAATGCCCGCCCTGTAGAGATCACTATCAAGCGATCCGCACCAGCTGTCGCGACAGCACAGGTAGATGAAAGCGAAGAAGGTGGTTTTGAGAAGAAAGCTAAGCTTGCCAAAAACATTTTTAAGCAGGCACGCAATCTGGCTAACGGTGAGCAGGTAGAGCTGGCAGACTTGGGCATCCGTGCCGATAGGATTGCGCTGGAGACTCAGATCGGGAAACAAAAAATATCTAAAGTAATTAATCTCTAACCCTACAAAACCATGAAACGAGTACTACTTCTTATGGCCATCTTCATGGCCACAGTAACCGGTGTGTCTGCTAAAGGCGGCCTTACCGTAAAAGAGCGCCTAACCTCTGAACAGGATACTATTGTTGTAAGAATGGCAAACGGCGCAAAACTGATCCTACAACTTCAGAACATAGAGCAATTAAAGGCATTTGAGAACTATAGCCTAGACTCTCTGATGCGTGAGCTGAACAAGTATGTAGAGCAGGTAGACCAGATGGAGAATACCACCGACGGCAAAAAAGACATGACAGTTACATTCAATACGGATAAATCTGCCGACGGAAAATCTGAGCAAATAACAGTGACTGTACAGGAACAAGATCCTAAAACCGGAGAGGTGAAGAAAGAACGTCACGAGATAAGAATCAACAAGTCCATTAAAATAGATGTGGAAGTTGAGGAAGACGGTGACAACACACGAGTAAATGTTAATGTGCCGGATAAGGCACAACGTGATAGTACCAGAGCAGCCTATAAAGAAAAACACTACAAGGCAAGTAAGTTTAACTTTGATATTGATTTGGGCTACAACAATTTACTGAACACTGAAGATACGCAGGTACCGGATTTGAAGACATTAGGCTCGAGGTATGTAAGCCTTAACCTACATTTAAATAACCAAATTGGTGGTCGCAAAAGTCCTTTCTATATTGTGTCTGGCTTCGAGTTTGCCTTCAACAACTTCATGTTCGACGATAACATTGTAGTAAATGACATTAACAAGGTAACTACGTTTACGGAGCTAACAGACAGAAACTTTGAGAAGTCTAAACTCACTTATTCGTCAGTGAATATTCCGATTATGCCAAAGTTACAGTTTAAGCGTGAGAACGGAAAAGATGGATTTTTGATTGGAGCAGGCGGTTTTGCAGGTTACCGTTTAGGCAGCCACACTAAACTGAAGTACCAGGAAGAAGGTAAAACAGAGAAAGATAAAACCCGTGATAACTATAACTTAAGTGATTTCCAATATGGACTTGAGGGCGTTATTGGTTACGGAAGCGTTAATCTGTTTGTAAAGTATAACATGAATGATGTATTTAAAGATAACCGCGGACCGCAGGCAAACGTGATCAGCTTTGGTTTAAGACTACTGAACTAACAAGTATAAAGTGATTAAATATTGTTTAAAAAGGAAAAGGAGCTTAAAGGCTCCTTTTCCTTTTTAAACTATGCATTATGCATAAAATTGTCTACAATTATGGCTGTAGCCGTAGCCACATTAAGCGACTCTGCGTGGCCGAAGGCAGGAATTTTAATCAGTTGGTTAACCTGCTTGGCTACCTCAGGTCTTATACCATTCGCCTCATTGCCCATCACAATAATACCTTCGGGCTTAAGATGCATACGGTGCAGATTTTCGCCAGCAAGCGAGGCGCCATAGATTTTAAACTTACTTGTATGTTGTGCGAGCCACTCCGGAAGGTCTAGATAATGTACTTGCACTCTGGTAAAAGAGCCCATTGTAGCTGATATTACTTTTGAATTATAAAAATCGGCACAGGTTTCGGAACAAATCACATGTTCTAATCCATACCAATCAGCTATTCTGATAATTGTACCAAGATTACCTGGGTCACGAATATCATCAAGTGCGATTACTAGACTATGCTCATGTATTTTAGGCTGTGCCAACTTCCGCATACTTGCTACAGCAAGTGCAGCGTTATTACTTGCAAAAGTACCTGCGGCAATTAATTCTTTTTCTGTAACTATCTCATACTTAAAACCTTTGATAATAACAGCGTTATGTTCATCTTTAAATTCCTGTGTAACAAACAAATGCTGTATCTCAAAATCAGATTTTAGTAATTCGAGCACACTTTTTGCTCCCTCCACAACAAATGCTTGGTGTTGGTTGCGGTATTTTTTTACTTGCAGCGATTTAACGTATTTTACAATTGCTTTTGAGAACATAGCCTGATAAACGTTTGACATCACGAGTATACATATACGCCCTTGCATTTACAATTCTTCTCTTCACAGGCTGCGTTCCCACCGCATATCTTGGCGAGAAAGATAAGTTACTGGTAAGTATAAAACCAGAGGGGCTAGATTTAGTAGATCCGCTTGCTATTCAGGGACTTTACAGGCAAGAGCCGAACCGCCTCGTATTGGGTACTGCCCCTTACTTGGCTCTTTATAATTTTGGTAAAAAGTTTTACGACCCACCTGAAATTCAGCAAAAGATTAATGAGCAAGAAACAAAGCGAGATGAAAAAATAGCAGCTGCCGGAACTGATACTACTAAAGTCGTTCGTATCAGGAACCGTTTTGAGAACAAGATAGAGCGCCTCGAGACAAAACTGAAAGAAGGTAATTTCTTGATGCAGCTTGGTGAGCCGCCTGCCATTTACGATTCGGTAAAAATGGAACGTACCATCGATCAAATCAATGTCTACCTTAATGCTAAAGGTTTCTTCAACAGCAAAACAAGTTATACTAAAGAAGTAAAAAATGAGAAACTAGTCTACGTTACTATAAATGTAGAAGAAAATACCCCTTACAGGTATTCAGAGTTCACTTATACTATACCGGATACGGCTATAAGGCGCATTGTAGTAAGCAATGCAAACAGATCGCTTCTAAAGCTTGGAGATATTTATGATGAGGAAGTTCTTTCCAGTGAAAGAGATAGGCTGTTTGATCTGCTTAGAAACAGAGGCTACTATGAATTCGCGCGCGCTTATATAGAGTTTTTGGTTGATACAACCAGAGCCGGAAGCTTCGCTCAGGTAAATACAATTATACAAAATCCCGAAAATGGAGGCAGGCATAAAGTATATAAAATTAATGATGTATACTTTAAATCAGATATAGACCGCTTCGGTATACCACGTGATACGATAGAGTACAATGGTGTAAATTACATGGCATACAGGCACCGCTATTCTACAGAAATATTAGATCAGAAAATTGATGTAAAGCCTGGTGATTTGTACAGTCAGCTACAAACCACCATTACGCAGCGTAAGCTTTCTAACCTGGATGTATTTCAATTTAATAATATACTTTACAACAGAGTAGGTACTCCCTCCGATTCTACCTATCAACTAAATGCCTTCATCAACGCTTCTCCGGCCAAGAAGTATCAGGAAACGACAGAGCTTGGAGTAAATTTTACAGAGCGTAGGCCCGGTCCTTATTCAAGTATAAGGTTGCGAGTTCGTAATATATTCGGTGGAGCTGAGAATCTTGATATAGGCTTGAACGGCGGTTTAGAAGGCCAGATTGCTTTAACTCGCGAAGCCGAAACGGTTATGATAAAAGAGTATGGCGGCAACGTTGCGCTCACGTTTCCTGTTATACTCTTTCCTTTTACCGGTAAAAGCTTGCTGGCTAACCTAAACCCCAGAACCCGCTTTTTTACTGGTTTATCTTCAGAAGATCGTACAGAATACAAGCGTTTAAGTTATCAATTAGGACTGGATTATATTTGGCAGCGTTATCGCAGCCCTTCTCAGCCTCCTGTTATGCAGTATACTTTTTCTCCTGCTAATTTTAACATTATTCAAGTTAGTCGTTTAGATTCTACTTTTGAGGATTACCTTAATCGTTTCAGTAACAGTCGATCGCTGTCTGAAAGCTTTAAGAGTGCATTGCTTTCATATATGTCGTTTAATTTTATATACAACACAAACGACTTTGCGCAGACAAGAAATGCTCGCTATTTCCGTGCACAGTTAGAGCTTGGGGGCATAAGCCAGCAACTTGGACTAAACTTGAATTTTTCTGACCTCAGAACTTTTCAATATGCCCGAGTTAACCCAGATTATAGGCGATACATTCCGCTTGGAGGCAAAAGGTTATTCGCGTATAGAATTAATGCAGGCGTGGCCAAGCCACTGTTTAATTCTACTGTTTTACCTTACGATAAGCACTTTTTTGCAGGCGGAGCCTCTAGCGTGCGTGCCTGGCAATCCAGAAGGTTAGGTTTGGGATCCTATCCTGCTACTACTGAAACTATAGTTGAAGGCGATACCGTGATTACTAGAAACTTTAATGCAGAACAACCAGGTGAAGTTTTATTAGAAGGAAGCGCAGAATACCGTTTTAATTTGTTCAGTTTTATAAACGGTGCCCTTTTCGTGGATGCCGGTAACGTTTGGGAGTTAAAAAAGGACCCTGCAAGGCCAGGTGCAAATTTTGAAATTAACCGTTTTTACAAAGAACTGGCAGTTGGCACTGGTTTCGGTATCCGTTTTGATCTTTCGGTAGTGGTGCTACGCTTTGATATTGCTACTAAAGTAATTGATCCCGCAGAGGTGCAAGGGCAACGTTTTGTATTGGATAATTTTAAATTCTCTCAAATTTTTACCCGTAACAATCAAACCTCTCTTAATATAGGTATTGGCTACCCTTTTTAATTGGGAAATTTATATTTAAATATTCCTAAATAAGGAAGAACAACCTAATGGGATTAAATTCACCTAATCCATTCTTCAAACTTTTTTAGCTTTTAGTCAACTTTTTTTCAATAAGGCTAACCTATCAAATTTGCTTTATAACATACCCTGACAGGTAGTATAAAGTGCAAAAAATCTTACCTATTGTATAAATCAAATTGCTTAAACACAATTAGAATTTAGCTAGGCATGGCTCTGTGTTACAACATTGCTTTGAGTAACAAGCTTATCCTTTAAAATATCAATTAAGAAAGTCTAACATGGAACTTTTATGAGGAACTAACGGCATTGCATTTGAGTTTAGGAATTGTTGCAAAAAATGCCTTATACGAGAGTGCGCATTTTTTGTTTGATTAATGAATAGGCTATGCCATCTGCTTATGAAAGAAATTTTACGACTCACTTTTATTTTAGCTCTGCTATTCCCACAGTTGTTGTATGCTGAGGGATCAAAAAACCTAACTCCTAATAGAGCTGGTTCTACCACCGATCTGACTAACCCCAATAATACTAGATCGGGTTATCTTGCTCATGATGCTAACTTTCCTAGTGCTAGTGGAGTATCAATTACGTCTCTTGGCTTTTTAAAGCCTGCAGGCTTTAGTCGCAATGGAGCTACGTTTTCTACAGATCACAGGCTTTACATTAGAGTTAAAGCAGGGGAACATTTATTATATGGTGTAAGAAGGGCTATTCATGATCAAACGTCTGCAAATCAGGCTGATTTAACTATTACTATCAGGAGAGCTACTGTAAGTACGGGTGTGGTTGGTGAAGTTGTACGGCAAACAACACTTACCCGTAATCAAAATTCTACAAGGCACATGCTACTTAACACTAACCAAAGTGGTGTTATAGCAACGCCAGAGCAAGCCTCAGAAGGGCCTAGATTTTCTATTGGTAGCACCCAATATAATTCTGGAGGATATAACGCTTTATCAATAACAAACAATACAGGCGCTGATCAGGACTACTGGGTAGAGTTTAACCAAGTAGGTGAATCAAATTGGACTGATGATGGGCGTAGATTTTCAGTGTATGATCTTTGGGACTTTACAGTAGTGGACGGCTCTGGTGTAGAAAAACCTGGCCGTATGCGTAGTAAGTTGTGGTCTTTTTCGGCAGGTGGTGCTAATAATGTATTCTCCAAAGACTTTAACATGTACCCGCTTATACCAAGCGAAAACCAAGCAGATAAGTATTTCATTAAAAAAATAGAATTAGCTGGAATTGCCCCACAAAACTTTTTCCGTTTTGTTACTAACAGTATGGGTACCGTAACAGGAACTATTTTTGAAGAAAGACGCAAAAGCCAGACGGTTAACTCAGATTATCCTGAATACTTTAACTTCGTAACAAATCCAGACCCTGAAATATGGCCATCAGCTACTGCTCCTACATTTACTGTTAATGTTCAGCCTTTCTGTATTAATTCTACTACAGACAGAGGCGGAGTAACCTTTACGGGCAACAGCTCTGAAAGCAGTACATTCATAGTGCTGATAGATTTAAACAACAACGGAGTATATGATCCCGGAACAGCAGATGTGCTTTTAGAAAAAACGGGGCCTGCCGGAAATAAAGTTATTACTTGGGATGGTTTGAACGGCTTAGGACAAGTAGTACCTAAAGGAACAACACTAAGATATTATTTTAAAAACGGAAGCGGACCTGTAAACTTCCCGGTTTGGGACGCAGAAACTAACGTAGATGGATTCAGAGTTGGTGAGGTAAGGCCTTTGCCACCTGGTGTACCAACGGATAACTATGTAAGTAAGCTATATTGGGATGACTCAAAATTAGCCACCTCTAGATTTCCTACGCCTCAAACTCAACTATTTGGTGTGACCTCATCTGGGGGTGTACACAGATGGGGATCAGCGACTACTACTGCCGGAGACTTATACACTGTAAACACCTGGACTTATGGCTATACCAATGAGACGGAGCAAACGCAGGTTTATACCTATGATTGTTCTGCTGACTTGGCTGTAACTAATGTTGCTTCAGGTGGCAATTATGTAGTTGGCAAGCAATTTACCTATACTGTCACGATCACAAACAACGGTCCCCAGTTTGCCACAGGTGTAGTGTTAGCAGACCTTATCGATAACACCAAACTTAACTACATCAATGCTGTACCATCTTCAGGTACTTATAATGCTACTACAGGCGTCTGGACAGTTGGTGATATAGGAGTTGGCGCTACACGCACTCTTACTATAACTGTGTCGCCTAAAGTTACAGGTACGATTTCTCAAGTCGCAAGTATAACTGCAATGCAGCAAGCGGATATTATTGCTTCTAATAATTCTGCAACTGCAACCATAACAGTTGTGCCTGCTGCAGATATCGAAGTAAAGAACACTGCTTCTGGTACAACGTTTAGCAATGGCGATGAAGTAACTTACACCATTACAGCCAGAAATCTAGGACCTAACGATGCTACTAACGTAGCAATTACTGATGTACTACCTTCTGGGCTAACTTTTGTGAGTGCCACAACAGCATCTGGTAGTTACAGCACTACAAATGGCGTCTGGACAGTAGGCAACTTAACTAATGGTGCAACGGCTACATTAATCCTTAAAGCTAAGACAAACAGATTAGGTGCCATCACAACAACAGCCACTTTAAACAATAGAGCGGGCTTTCAGTTAGACGAGAACTCTGCCAATAACTCCTCTTCAAACACAATTAATGTAATTCCATCGGCAGATGTGGCTATTACAAATTCAGTTAATAACACCACTCCTAGCCAGAACCAGGACATTATTTATACTATCAGAGTTACTAATAATGGACCAAATAACGCTACCAATGTTGTTGTTGATGATCCGATACCAGCCGGCTTGACTATAACAGGCTATAACATAACAGCGGGATCAATAGATGTAGCAAATGGTTCTTGGATTGTTGGTACTATTGCAAACGGTACTTCACAAACATTAACGCTTTACGCGAGACCTACTGCAACAGGGCCCATTACATTAACAGCTTCCCAAAGCCATACAGAGTTTGATGGTGTTTCAAGCAACAATATTGCAAGCTCAACCATTAACGTAAGCCCTACTGCTGATGTAGCTGTTACAAATACTATATCACCTGTAAAGTCAAGTTACGCAAACGGTGAGATGGTGACGTATAGTATAGTTGTAACAAACAATGGCCCTAGCACTGCCACAAATGTACTAGTTACAGACAAACTGCCTGCCTCACTTACATTCCAGAATGCAACTACAACTGCAGGTACTTACGACCCGAATACAGGTATTTGGACAGTTGGAAACCTTACTAATGGTGCATCACAGACATTAACTTTAACTGCTACCATAAACCAAAGTGCAGTAATCACTACTACCGCTACACAAACGCATACAGAATTTGATAACGTTAATGGTAATAACCGTGCTTCAAATTCCATTACGTCCGGCTCAGGGGTTATTACAGCTGATATAGCTGTTGATGTAAGAGCCGTTGCAGATAATTATTATACAGGAAAGCCTGTCACATTTATAGTTAGAGCCGAAAACTTGGGGCCGGACATAGCGACTGGAGCATACATTAACTCGTTGCTGCCTAGTACCATGGAATATGTAAGCCACGATGTAAAACTAGGCACCTATAATACTACAACCGGAGTGTGGAACTTAGGAACTCTTGCATCTGGCTCTTTTACTGAATTAACTATAATTGCTAAGCCTTTACCAAACCCGACAACTGCAGCTACAGCAATAATTAATCATACACTTACTGCCTCATTGCAGACACTGGAGCAACCACAAGGCGCAAACTCAGGAGTTGATTCTGACAGCGAAACTATCGCTGTAAATAAATTAGCAGAGATAGGTGTAAACATGACTGTTACCAGTAATGATCCTGAAGGTAAATACTACAATGGTGTTACACAGGCTACTTTTGTAATGACAGTTACAAACAATGGCCCTGATAAAGTAACCGGATTGGTAGGTTCTGATACCAGAACTGGACTTTTAAATTTTATTTCTGTAAGTGGAGATCCAGGATTTAACCCTTTAACAGGTGTTTGGACAGTTGGTGAGCTAGCTCCAGGAGAAAGTAAAAGTGTAACTGTAGTAGGTATTCCTAATACTACAGGCCGCTTGAACTTAGGTGGGTACGTCACTAATGCTAATCAATTCGACGGTGTTGTAGAGAATAATAAGGCTGTTGCTTTACTAGATGTACTTCCGGTTGCTGACCTTAAGGTAACACACACAGTTGCCCCAGGTCCATACTACAATAATCAAAACACAACCTTTACTATAACGTTGGAAAACGTTGGACCTGATGCTGCAACAGGTGTAACCATAGAAGATAAACTACCAGAAGGACTAACTTTTGTTAGTGCAACTACATCTTTAGGTACTTATGATCCTGTTACAGGTATCTGGACACTAGGCTCCGACATACTTCCGAATGAACCGCAGACCTTGGTGCTAACAGTAAAGCCAACAGTGTCAGGAGAATTGTCTATGTTGGCAAAAGTAAATACCGCAAACGAATATGATAGCGTTACCTCTAACAACGAGGCACTTGCAAGTATAAGCACAGCAAAAGCTGCTGATATCAGAGTGTTTTCTAATGTGCCAACAGAAGATCGATTTGTAGGAGAAGAGACATCTTTCACAATTAGAGTGAGAAATCTTGGACCTGATGAAGCAACAAACATTTTGGTAAAAGAGAATTTGCCAGCAGGCTTCAACTTTGTAAGCGCCTCCCCTACTGTTGGTACTTACGATGTTGCCACAGGTATCTGGTCTATTCCTGCTTTAGCAAACAATGCTACTGCCAATCTTGTGATGACAGTTGTGCCAAATAAAACGGGTACAATTACAAATTACGTCTACAAGGTATCATCTACAGAATATGACCCTAACGGTGAGAACAGAGAAGCAGGTAATAACCGCACAACAATAAGCTTTACCATTAGTGATCGTCAGGCAACTTATACTTCTAATGCATCTAAAAACTTTTACGATTATCTAAAGAATGATGTATTGGCTTACCCTGTTGACCCTGATGGTAGTATAACTCGTGCAAGCTTAGCAAGTGGAACAATGCCTGCTGGTATGGAACTGCTTAACAACGGTAATATAGTAGTGTCAAACCCTCTTCTGATACGCCCTGGTACATTCTATATAAATGTTGAAACCCTTGATGAGTTCGGTAATGAATCGATTGTAAATAATATTGCCATTGTAATTACCGCAGATAGAGATGGTGACGGCGTTAATGATTTCAATGATGTGGATGATAACAATGATGGTATTACAGACATGGATTCTTCTGGTGACGTAGATCCGTATGGCGATGCAGATAACAATGGAATATTTAACTATATAGATCCTGCCTTTATTTATCCAGGAAACAAGGCGTTTATAGATACTAATGGTGATGGCATCAACGATTGGTTTGACACAGATTTAGACGGCATCATTAACTCCCTTGATTTAGATATGGACGGTGACGGCATCACAAATGCAATAGAGGCAAACGGAGGCACAGCACCAACCGCAATGGGTTATAACAGTACTACCGGTACTCTAAGTGGAGGCGTTTCCGGTAATGGAATGCCGGCTCTTGCTCAAACTGCTCCTAATAACGGTGTGTCAAAGTATAGTATGCCAGATACAGATAAAGATGGTATAGTAGATTTCCTTGACATCGATTCGGATAATGATGGATTACCCGACCTGATGGAAGCCCAGGAAACACTAACTTATACTACAGGCCGCTTCCTGGATGCAGACCGAGACGGTATTGACGATGCTTTTGACGCAAGTTGTGGCTGTGCTGTTAATGGTGTTGCTATCAACCCTGTAAATTCAGATAACGATGGCATTGCGGACTATATGGATACTGACAGTGACGACGATCTGACTTCTGATTTTGTAGAGTCTTTTGATGATAATGAAGACGGTGAATCTTTAGACAATCTATTAGATAGGGCTACAAGGTTCGAAGCTAGAAATGGCCTTAGCTACTACGTTGTAGGAACAAATATTACGGTTGGTAACTTGCCAGCCTGGTTGAGAGATGACAACAAAAACGGTATCCCTAATTTTCTGGAACCTGGAAATGCCTATTACAGAGATACAAACAACGATGGTTTAGTAGACCTGTTCGATTCCAGAACTGGCGGCGAAAGGGTTTTATACTTGTTGAATAGCAACAACAAAATGCACTACCGTGATACAAACATTATTTCTCCGTTACCAGTTACGCTTCTAAGCTTTACTGCCAAGCTAAAAAACAGTAATGCTGTATTAAATTGGGTAACAGCTACAGAGTTAAACAGCGATAAATTTATTATTGAACGCAGTATAAATGGCCGTACTTTTGAAGCAATAGGAAGTGTAGATGCTGCAGGTAATACTAACACTAAAAAATCGTATAGCTTCACAGACTTTAAAACGCCAAACACAACTGTTTACTATCGTTTAAAACAAATTGATCTTGACGGAAAGTATGAATACAGCACAGTAGTATTTATAACGTTAAACGATGCGTTTGCAAAGGATGCAGGTGCTATGCTATACCCTAACCCTACACAAGGCAAAGCATATCTTCCGCTTTCGAAACTACCTGTAGATACTTATACAATTAATATCTATAGTATAGATGGCCGTATGGTTAAGCAACTTGTTCTTTCAGGAGCCACTGAACATGCACTGGATTTAAGTAGTCTTGCAACAGGAAAGTATATACTCAGGATTACTGGCAACCTGCATCAACAAAGTATAAACTTTATTAAACAGTAGTTTAAAATATAAAATGAAGAAGCCCCATCAAATGATGGGGCTTCTTCATTTTATACCTGATCTTATTTGCTAGTAATTCAGTAATTCATCGAGCACATTGGCTACTTTTTCAGGGTTTGGCAGCATCATTTTCTCAAGTTCCACATTCAGTGGAATGGCTGGTAAATTGGCGGCTCCTAAAGTATAAATTGGCGCATCTAGCTTCTGGAAACAATCCTTAGACAATCGGCCAGCTAATGACTCAGCAAAAGAGTTCATCAATGGTTCTTCTGTTAACACCAGCGCCTTTCCGTGACGTTCTACGGATGCTTTCACAGTTTCATAATCAAGTGGGTTAAGCGTTCGCAGGTCTACAATTTCGATACTCCCTGGGAATTGCTTAGAGGCTGTTTTAGCCCAGTAAACACCCATACCGTACGTAATTACAGTTAAGCTATTGCCCATGCGCATTTCCTCCTCATCGGCCTTCTGCACAATATTGGCTTTACCTAAAGGCAAAATGTAGTTCTCATCCGGCTCAATGGTTTTTGCATCTTCTGTACCTGGTACTTTAGACCAGTAAATACCCTTGTGCTCCAGCATCACCACAGGGTTTGGGTCTAAGAAGGCAGCTTTCATCAACCCTTTCATATCAGCAGCATTACTTGGGAACACTACTTTTATACCCCTGATGTTCATCAATGTAGATTCTATACTTCCGGAGTGATATGGGCCACCTCCACCGTAAGCACCAATTGGAACACGAATTACAGACTGAATCGGGAATTTACCATTGCTCAGGTAGCAACTCTTAGACAACTCTTCCACTAACTGGTTAATACCTGGCCAGATATAATCTGCGAATTGTATCTCTACAATAGCTTTGGCTCCTACTGCCGACATACCAGCCGTAGAACCTACAATGTAAGCTTCCTGAATCGGAGTATTAAATACACGAGCATCGCCATATTTTTTAGCCAGCAAAGCTGCCTCCCTAAAAACGCCACCAAGTTCACCGCCAACGTCCTGGCCATAGAACAATGCCTCCGGGTAGGTACGAAGGATATCATCTACTGCATGAAGCGCGGCATCCACCATAATCACCTTTTCAGCGCCAGCAGGTGTTCTTTCACCTTGCTCTTCGGTAACAGGTGTAGGCGCAAACTCATGCTGATCAAACGTACTCGGCTCAGGGTTGGGTGCTTCTAGTGCTTTGTGATAGTCAGCTGCTACAGTTGCTACCGCTTCTGCTTCTAACTGGTCAATCTCGTCCTGGCTTACATCAGCATCTACTAACGCCTGGCGCAGCTTCGGGATCGGATCGTCTACAGCATGCTCATTTAAGTTAGTGCCACGATACCACTCACGGCGAACACCGGAAGTATGGTGACCCAACAAAGGCACTTTAGCATGTACGAGTATTGGTTTGCGAACTTTACGTGCATATTCAAAGGCTACGCGCATTCCTTCGTATGATTCTTCAAAGTCAGAACCGTTTACACGCAGGCGTTCCATTCCTTTAAAGCCCGCCGCATACTCATAGGCATCCATGGCACGCATTTCCTTGCCGGTAGCAGAAATCCCCCAATCGTTATCCTGAATCAGGTAAACGATCGGCAAATTTTTAAGTATGGCCATTTGGAAAGCTTCTGCTACTTCTCCTTCTGTTACAGAGCCATCGCCCAAAGAGCATAGTACCACTGGCTTCTCCCCCACGTTTAGCAGGCCCTGCCCCTCCAGGTACGCAATGCCGTGCGCCATGCCTGTAGCCGGAATAGCTTGCATACCTGTAGCAGAACTCTGGTGCGGTATTGTCGGGAAACCTTCTCTTTTTAGTGATGGATGTCCGTAGTAAGTACGACCTCCTGAAAATGGATCGTCGGCTTTTGCCATTAGCTGGAGCATGAGCTCGTACGGTTGCATACCAATACCCAGCAAAATAGAATCATCTCTGTAGTATGGCGAGGCGTAGTCGTAAGGCTTTAATTGAAAAGCGGCTGCAAGTTGTATCGCTTCGTGTCCACGTGAGGTGCTATGCACATACTTGCTGCAGATGGCTTTGTTTTCTTCGTAGGTATCTGCCATGGTTTTGGCAGTAATCATGAGGCGGTAAGCTTTTTTAAGCAGATCGATGTCCAGCTTAACGGCTTCCAATGTATCTTTTGACATATAGTGCTTATCTTTTGCCCGAAAATAAGAAATTCTGGCCTTTTTCTAAAATCCTGTGCTTGGCTTCGCTACTCCGGCAATTATCGGTATTTTTGCAGCAGCTATACTTTTAGCCGGACAAAGGACAGCTTGACAATAATCGAAGGACTTATTAGTTGAATGAAGTTCTCTTTGTCCATGCTGATTCAATCAAGAATTGATTTGTAGCTCTTTTACCTTAAAAGTATGACTTTAGTTAATACATTGGATTATACAGTACTTAAGAATCCTTTGTCTTTTGTCAAATATTCTTTTGTCTAAAAATTATGTTCAGAGATAAAGTTGAGGCGTTTATGCGCCAGTTCCAGAAAGACCTGTATCAGGCTTTAGAAGATTGCGACGGTGGTGCCAGGTTTACTGCTGATGAGTGGCAGCACGAAGGGGGTGGCGGCGGAATATCACGCGTAATCGAAAACGGCGCTGTGTTGGAAAAAGGAGGTGTAAATTTTTCTGCTGTTCAAGGTGAGTTATCTCCCCAGTTCCTGAAAATGCTGCAAATGCCCGACCCTGCATACTTTGCGACAGGCGTTTCGGTGGTAATGCATCCACATAGCCCGATGGTGCCCATTACGCACATGAACGTACGCTATTTTGAGGCCGGTAACGGTCAGGCCTGGTTTGGCGGCGGTATTGATCTCACTCCTATTTATCTGGACCTTAAACAGGCACGGGAATTTCATGAACAAATGAAAACCGTTTGTGATAAGCACCACCCAAGCTATTATCCAGAATTTAAAAAATGGGCCGATGATTACTTCTACAACGAGCACCGCGAAGAAACTCGTGGAGTGGGCGGTATCTTCTTCGACAGGCTGATGGCTACCGATGAAATAAGTATGGAAGACAGATTGGCATTTGTGCACGATGTAGCTTATGCCTTCATACCTTTTTATACAAGTATCATCAACCAAAACCGAGATTTGCCATACGGCGAGAAGGAAAAGCAGTGGCAACTAATCCGTAGGGGGCGCTATGTGGAGTTTAACTTAGTATATGATCGAGGCACTAAGTTTGGTTTACTTACTAAAGGAAGAATCGAATCCATATTGATGAGTTTGCCAACCCATGCTTCCTGGCATTATAATTTTATACCTGAAGCTGGCAGTGCAGAAGAAAAAACCCAGCAATACCTGAAAAAAGACATTGACTGGCTGCAGGTGCAGTAAGCCTTTATGGAAACATTAGAGCAACTGGATAAGGATGTTTTTCTTTATCTAAACGACATACAGAGCCCTTTTTGGGATACCATTATGGTTCTGGTATCTAATAAGTATTTCTGGATACCATTTTACTTAGGCTTAATAGCTTACTTGGTGTGGCGTTACCGCAAACAAAGTATGGCTATGCTGGGTATGGCGATTGTGGCTATTGGTCTGGCAGACTTTGTTGCATCCGGCATCTTTAAACCATACTTTCTGCGCCTGCGCCCCTGCCACGACCCCTCGTTAGCAGAATTCGTGAATATAGTAGAAGGCTGTGGCGGGCAATTTGGCTTTATGTCGTCGCATGCGTCTACCAGCTTTGCCCTGGCTGTTTTCTTCAATCTTATACTTTCCGACAGGTATTTTATTTTTAAGATTGTGCTAGTGGCGTGGGCTGTTATCGTATCGTATAGTCGTATTTACCTTGGGGTACATTACCCAGGAGACATAATTGGCGGTGCGTTATTGGGTTCTTTCCTGGCATATGTGTGCTCGCTGGGTTATAATATTTTACTAAACAAATATCCCCAGTTAGTACGTTAAACCTTTCACACGAAGTGTTGTTTCCTTTGTGTTCATCAAAGGCTTGTACTTTGCGCATACATCTCTATACTTTTATACTAACAGCTATATTGTTGGTAACGGCTAACAGGTCGGTTGCCCAGCAACTTTATACTTTGTCGGGTCGGGTGCTAGATGCGCAATCTGGCGAGGCTCTGGCTGGTGCTTCTTTATTTCTAAAAGAACGCCCCAGCGCTGGCGCTGTAACAGATGCTACTGGCAGGTATACTTTTACTGCACCGGCTGGCACCTATACATTAATAAGCCGCTACATTGGCTACAATGATCTGGAGCAGCAGCTGGTACTTAGCAATAACAAGCAGCTTACTATACGGCTATCCACTAAAGCTTATGGTGTACAAGAAGTGGAAGTTATTGGCACCCGACAGCTACCTATGACCCAGACAGCTACCATGGGCCAGATTGATATTCCCCTGGAAACCATTAAAACTTTGCCTGTTCTTTTCGGTGAGACTGATATTTTAAAAACGGTACAGCTAATGCCGGGTGTACAATCGGGAGGCGAAGGAAACACTGGTTATTACGTTCGTGGCGGCGGTTCCGACCAAAACCTGGTGCTGCTAGACAAGGCAACGATCTATAACCCGGGGCATCTTCTCAACTTTTTCTCGGTATTTAACAGCGATGCCATCGAAAATACTACCCTCTTTAAAGGAAACATGCCGGCCAGGTATGGAGGCAGGCTTTCGTCGGTGCTTGATGTAGAAATGAAGGATGGCAGCATGACTGATTATAGCGCAGCTGGCGGTGTAGGGTTAATTGCATCACGCCTTACCTTGCAAGGTCCTATTGCTAAAGAGAAAGCATCCTTTATACTTTCAGGTCGCAGAACGTATATAGATGTACTGACCGAACCATTTCTTAAAAACACCGACCAAGGTGGTGTACCCTATTTTTTTTACGACCTGAACGGGAAGCTTACCTATACTTTATCCCAAAAAGACAGGCTTTACCTTAGTGGTTATTATGGTCGCGATAAAGGTACCTTACGCCTAAACGATGGCAGGTTCGAAGCTGATTTTTACTGGGGAAATGCCAGTGCTACTGCCCGTTGGAACCATATATTCAGTGATAAGTTGTTTATGGATGCCTCTGCCCTACTTAGTAACTATGACTTTGAGTTTACATGGGATTATGGCGGTTATACAACTGTTCTGCAAACCGGCGTTCGAGACTACAGCTTTAACCTCGATTTTGACTATACTCCTAATGTTAGGCACAACATAAAGTATGGCATGCACTATACTTACCACACCCTTAAACCTAGAACCGGAGAGGCAGAGGGTGTAGAAGGTGACGCATTTCAAACGTCTCGAATTAACTCGAAGTATGCCCACGAAACTGCCTTTTATATTTCTGATGACTGGAACCTGACGGATAAACTGTTGCTAAGCCTTGGCCTAAGAAGCAGCCACTTTGTACAAGTTGGCCCATTTAGTTTTTATGAGTTTAACCAAAACGAACAGGTAGTGGATTCAACGTACTTCAGCGGCAGCTCAACAGTAAAGGATTTTCACAATTTGGAGCCGCGCGCTGCCATACGCTATACTTTAAACAGCAAATCCTCTGTTAAGGCAGCCTTTGCGCAATCTGCACAGTATCTGCACCTAGTATCTAATGCCTATACTACGTTGCCGTTGGATGTGTGGGTGCCTAGTTCTGCTATTGTAGAGCCGCAACGTGCCACACAATACGCGCTAGGTTACTTTAGGAGCATAAAAGAGAACCAGTACGAAGGCTCTTTAGAAGTATACTACAAAACAATGGAAAACCAGCTAGAGTACCGCGAAGGGTATGCTGTAGGGCCAAGTAACCGCGATTTAGAGTATGAGTTTGTTAGTGGTAGCGGCGAGTCGTATGGTGTGGAACTGTTTTTGCGCAAGAATTTCGGCGATCTGCAGGGCTGGATTGGTTATACTTTGTCGCGCACCACACGGCAATTTCCTGACTTAAACCAAGGAACTACCTTTCCTGCCCGTTTCGATCGCCGCCACGACCTTTCTGTGGTCGCCAACTATAAACTCAATAAAAGATGGACATTTGGTGGCACTTTTGTTTACGGTACCGGGCAGGCAACCACCATGCCAGTTAGGCGCTATGCCATTGAAGGTAATGTAGTGTACCAGTACGGCGATAGGAACAGCTTTAGAATGGAACCCACACACCGCCTTGATCTGGCTGCTACCTTAGAAGGCAGAAAGTATAAAAACATCCAAAACAGCTTTACTTTCTCCATCTACAACGTGTATGGCCGCCGCAATCCGTTTTTATACTACATTGATAACGAGGGTGAACCTTACAGCGAAGATATAAGACTACAGGCAAAAAAAGTATCTATCATTCCTTTTCCGCTGCCCTCTGTAACCTGGAACTTTAGCTGGAAATGATATGAAAAACACACACGTTATACTGCTAATGTTGAGTTTGCTGCTTTTATCTAGTTGCGAAGAAAGTATAACTATTGATATACCTGAAGGCAAAGAGCAATTGGTAGTAGAGGGTCACATAGAGCAAGGTGCTCCGCCTATTGTCATACTTACCAAATCTGTTCCTGTATTTGCGAATGTATCATTCGAAACCTTACAAAATGCTTTTGTGCATGATGCACAGATAACGGTGAGTACAAGCGGGCAAGCTTATACTTTGCAGGAAATCAGTTCAGCCTCCTTTACAGAAGAACTTAAGCAGCAGGTAGCAACCCAATTTGGACTACCCGTTAATTTGTTGAACGGTGCAAGCGGCTTTCCATTTTATGTATATACCACGGATGCACTAAAAGGTGATATTGGCAAAAGTTATAACCTGCGTATAAGCTATCAGGGTGAGGTACTAACAGCCACTACAACCATTCCAAACTTAAACCCAATAGCCGCGTTATCGACAGCCCCTCATCCCAAACCTGAACAGGACAGCCTTAAAATACTCCTGTACCGCTATGCAGATCCAGATACGCTAGGAAACAGCGTTCGCTACTTTACCAAACGTAACTCTGAACCTTACTATCCTGGCTTGTTTGGTTCTGTTTTTAATGATGAACTGATAAACGGCAGCAGCATTACTTTCCCACTTGACAGAGGCGAACCTAAAGGTCAAGCAGAAATCAACGAAGATCTATATGGCTATTTTGGTCGTGGCGATACCGTTACAGTTCGCTGGGCAGCCATAGACCTGGCGCATTTTCGTTTTTGGAATACTTTAGAAAGCGAACAAAACAGCAACGGCAGCCCCATTGGTTCACCTAATACCACCCGCTCTAATATTATTGGTGGTTTGGGCATCTGGGGCGGCTATGGAGTTACCTATCACACGCTGATAATTGAATAAGCCGACGATTGATTCTGAATGAGAGGATGAGTGAACAATTGAACTGCATTTCTGTAAATACAGCTTTTGCATCAACCATAAATCCACCCAACTCACCCACTCTTTAATAGTTACTTCCCTAACAAACGAGCTACATACTTTCCAATGATGTCAAACTCAAGATTTACCATGTCGCCTGGCTTTACTTGGTGCAGGTTAGTGTGCTCATATGTATAAGGTATAATAGCAACTGAAAAAGCATTTTCTTTAGAGTTGAAAACGGTTAAACTGATGCCGTTTACACAGATAGAGCCTTTTTCAACGGTTACATTACCTAAACTTGGGTCATACCGAAAGGTAAAAATCCAGCTACCATTTTCATCTACCACAGATTCACAAAAGCCGGTCTGGTCTACATGGCCCTGTACTACGTGTCCATCAAAGCGCCCATTAGCCTGCATGCAACGCTCTAAGTTTACCTTATCTCCTACTTTTAAGCTATTCAGGTTAGTCTTCTTTAACGTTTCATCAATGGCAGTAACGGTGTATTTATCTTCGTTTATACTAACTACAGTAAGACATACGCCATTATGAGCAAGGCTCTGGTCAATCTTCAGTTCTTGGGTAAAGGGGCCGGTGAGAGTAAAGTGCTTGTTTGTGTTCTCTTCTCGTATATCGGTAACCTGGCCTAGTGCCTCTATTATTCCTGTAAACATGGTTTTGCTTCTGGTTTATACTTCAAATTTACAGCTTTAGTCCCTTTTTGGTGCACTTCCTAAATTTTTAATGTCCGATTTATACTTCAGTTGCTTATTTTCGCATACAAATCCTTTTTTATCCCGAGCAAGTAAGATAAAAGTAAGGCATTAAAGTAACCTTAGTACCTAACATTACAACAGAGAAAATGCAGACAGACTCATACAGACACCGTGGCATGCGCCGTGCATTAGTAAACCAACTGCGCGAAAAAGGCATACGCGACGAACGTGTGTTGGCTGCCATTGGTACTGTGCCTCGTCATTTCTTTTTTGATAAAGCTTTTGTGGAGCAGGCATACCAAGACAAGGCTTTCCCCATCGGCGAAGGGCAGACTATTTCTCAGCCTTACACTGTTGCTTTCCAAACGGAGCTGCTGCAGCTAAAGCCTACCGATAAGGTGCTAGAGATTGGCACTGGCTCTGGATACCAATGCACTGTATTACTTCAGATTACTCCTCAGGTGTATACTATAGAGTATAACCGTGCCCTTTACGAAAAATCATTGCTGTTCTTTAAAAAGTATGGTTTAAAACCACACACTTTCCACGGCGATGGTTCTTTAGGCTTGCCTCAACACGCACCCTACGATAAAATAATTGTAACAGCCGGTGCTCCGGGTGTACCTAAGGCCCTTGTGCAACAACTAAATGTAGGTGGTTGCCTGGTTATACCTGTGGGTAGCGAGAGTAGCCAGAAAATGTTGCGCATAACGCGAGTAGAGCCAAATGAATTTACCCAAGAAGAATTTACCAGTTTTAAATTTGTGCCTTTGCTCGGTAAGTCCGGTTGGGAATCTGAGAAGTTCTGATGTTAAAACTAGCGTAAGAGTGCAACCATAGTTCATGTGGCTTGTCTTTATCAAAAAAAAAGCTGCAGAACCATGAAAAAAACGCTTATTGCACTAGCACTTATATTTTGTTGTATTTCCGTTTGCAAGGCTCAACAACAGTTTGAGGCTATTTATTCTGATGTAACCCTATTCTGGCAAGCTTTTGATAGACTACAGCAGGCACAAACCAAAGAAGACTCTATTGCCATACTTGAACAGGAGTATATAGCTAAAGCCTCTCCGGGAGTAGAGCAGTTTATGCAAGGCCGAATATCCAGTGGTAAATACCTCCAGAAAACTATTAGCAAGCACCGCAATTACTACACTTATCTCCGCAACCATACTTCCAAACTAGACCAGATCATACCCCGCCTGGATAAGCACTATAAACGGCTAAAGCGGCTATACCCGGAAACCGATATCCCTAAAGTATACTTTGTAATTGGGGCTTTAAACTCTGCAGGTACCATTAAGCAGGATCCAATTGTTGGGGTAGATATGTTTGGCTATTACCCAGATACACCTAAAGAGGAACTCAGCCCATGGCTTAAATCAGTATTAAGACCAATAGAGGCTATTGATGTGATAGTGCTGCATGAAATGGTGCATGTTTTACAAAAAGGCTACGATGGAACTGAGGAAACGCTTTTGAAAAGAAGTATAGGCGAAGGTGCTGCAGATTTTGTGGGAGAGTTAGTTACTAAAAGCAGCATAAACGAGCATGTGTACGCCTATGGCAATAAACATGAGCATAAACTGTGGCTTCAGTTTAAAGATGAAATGCACGGCACGGACGTAAGCAACTGGCTTTACAATGGCCTGGACAGTAAAGAAAGACCAGCTGACTTAGGATATTTTGGGCTATAAAATTTGTGAAGCCTATTACAAAAATGCACGCAATAAGAAGCAGGCAATAAAAGATATCCTGGATATTAAAGATTATACTTTATTTCTGGAGAAGAGCGGCTACGCCAGCAAGTTTAACAAATCGTTAAGTTTGAAGTAGAAGCAGCCTTTTTTAGGCCATCACCAAAAGTATATTTTATGCTTTGCTCAATGCGGCGTATCTTTGTGCCATCAAAAAAAGCATAATTGTAATGCGTAAACAGAAAAAAGTACAGGATTCTTACGTTATCATGACGGAACTGGTATTGCCAAACGATACCAATACACTTCACAACTTAATGGGTGGCCGCATGATGCATTGGATGGACATTGTGTCGGCTATTGCTGCGCAGAAACACTCTAACCGCATTGTGGTAACCGCATCGGTAGATAACGTATCTTTCTCTGAAAGTATAAAACTAGGCAATGTTGTAACCTTGGAAGCTAAAGTTACCCGTGCTTTTAACTCCTCAATGGAGGTGCACATTGTAGTATATGCCGAGGATATTCCAAGCGGTAAA
The DNA here is from genome assembly GCF_037892465.1 of Pontibacter sp. H249. Lineage (NCBI taxonomy): Bacteria > Pseudomonadati > Bacteroidota > Cytophagia > Cytophagales > Hymenobacteraceae > Pontibacter > Pontibacter sp. H249. Next base: position 109,127 of record NZ_JBBKTR010000006.1, read on the forward strand.
AAGGTAAAATCAAACCAGGCATTCTTCACCTTTGTGGCCGTAGACCAGTTGGGCAACCCAATTGATGTGCCTGAAGCTTTACCGGAAACAGAAGAAGAGATTAGGTTATACGATGGAGCCCTTCGCCGCCGTCAGCTGCGACTGGTATTAGCCGGACGAATGAAGCCAAGCGAGGCAAATGAGCTACGCTCTATTTTCGATATTAAAGAAGGCGCAGAAGGATAAGAAAGTATGACAGGGTTACAGGCAGATAAACTAAGTAGCGAGTTTTTAAAGAACTTTATTTCCGAAACTATTTATTTGATAGATGGAGATATAGCTGCGTCTCTACCTGCTTTACCTGAAATAGCGGAAGCTACGCCTGAAGCTCCAGTTGCAGCTGCTGAGGCAGCAGCAACTCTAAAAGAGGAGTCTCCTGTTCCTCCTTCTCAACACAAACCTAAACCTACTCCTACCCTACCTAAGTTTCCTAAATCCGAAGCTGCTACTACTCCAGGTAAGTATAAAACTATAGGTGATAACAGAAAAGGTGTAGTTATACTTGTAACGCTACCAGAAGAGCAATTTTTAAAGCTGCCACATTTGGAGTTCCTGAACAAAATATTAGGCGCAATCGGTTTAATGCCTACGGATGTAGCTTATTTAAACAATGTATCTGGTGCTATTGCGAGATTTGAGGATATGCAGCAGGAATTGCAGGTAAACTATATAATCAGCTTTGCCAGCCGCCTTGATACCGATCTGCCACACGATAAATTCACACTTTATAATCCGGTGTTGGTTGGCAAAGTTCCTGTAATTTTCTCTCAGGCACTTGCCATGCTAGAGCACGATGTAGATCATAAGAAGCAGCTCTGGGGTGCTTTGCAAAAGGTATTTAATCGATAATTAAGTTTCAGTAGGTTTCTAGGAATAGTAATTCCTAAAAGCAAATTTTTACCTCTGACCTAAAGCTTTAAATGATAAATCTCGATTAAGTTAATTAATAAAAAGAGAGCGGCCTTTCAATTGTGAAAGGCCGCTCTCTTTTTATACTTGCTAGATATTTTAGTCTTAATTTTTTACTGCAGCAATGTGGCTAATTTAGCCTCCAACTCCGCACCTCTTAAACCTTTGGCTATAATTTTACCATCCGGATCAATTAATACAGTCTGTGGGATTGCTGTAACGTTATAAAGTACGGCGGCACTGCTTTCCCATCCTTTTAAGTCAGAAACATGCGGCCAGGTTAGCTTGTCTTTCTCGATAGCACCTAACCACTTCTCTCTGTTCTGGTCTAAGGATACACCAAATATTTCGAAGCCTTTGCCTTTATACTTGTTGTACATTTTAACCACATTGGGATTTTCTACACGGCATGGTCCGCACCAACTAGCCCAGAAGTCAATTAACACATATTTTCCGCGCAAAGAAGACAGTGATTTAGTTGCACCATTTGGTGTAGGCAGTGAAATATCTGGAGCCATTTGGCCAACAGATGTAGAACGCAATGGCTTCAGGCGATCATTAAGTCTCTTAGTGTACTGAGAATTTGGAATATTCTGCGTGTACAGGTTAGCCATACTATCAGCAAAAGCAAAGTCATTTATCGGGTCAATCAAACTAGCTGTACCGAAAGCTGACACCACAGAAGCAGGGTGCTGCGCTAGGAATTTTTTAGTTTCCTTTTGCATAGCCATAAACTCCTGGCGGATCTTCTCAGCTTCTTCCTCCTGATCATTTTGCATTGCTTGGTTAAAGCGCTGCTCCAATTCCATTTGCTTTGCACGGTTTTCATTCACCAGCTTATTTAGCTCCTGAAACAACGTAGACTCTTCTGAGCCTTCAATTTTAACCGTACCATTCAGGTCTTTTGCATCAGCATTAACTTTAATCTTACCACTATCCAACACAACCATCAATCCGTTCTGCTGATCTGTAGCAATGCGGTAAAAAGTGGGCTCATCCACGTTACCAGTAAATGTAAAGGTACCGTCAGCGCCTATTTGGGCAGTATCACGTGGTACAAACTGCTGCTCATCCAACTCAAATAAATAAACCGGACCTGCGGTGGCATTTTCAAATTTACCCTCGACAACATAGCCACTTGTTTCGTTAGAAGTAGTTTCTTTGCCTTGACAAGCGGCCATTAAAGCTGCTGCAGATGCGGCAATAACTATTTTATTAAATTTCATAGATCTAATTTTAGGCATTTAATCCAGCTTGCAATAATTGGTTAGCCACTTTAGGATCTGCTTTGCCTTTTGTCTTCTTCATAATCTCACCCATAAACATCCCGATTAGCGACTGTTTTCCGGCTTTATACTCTTCTACCTTTGCAGGGTTAGCAGCCAGTATTTCCTTAACGATTTGTGCTAACTCATCAGTATTAGAATCCTGTAATAAGTTTTGCTCCTCCGCTACTTGTTGTGCAGTAGTTTCAGGATGCTCGAGCATGTACGGGAAAATTTGTTTAGAGGCAATTGAGTGGCTAACCTTGTTTCCATCTACTAACGAAATTATCTGGGCAATTTGTTCAGGCGCCAGCGGGAAATCGTTAATATGTAGCTGCAATTCGTTCAGATAAGACTTTACAGGCCCCATCATCCAGTTAGAAGCAGCTTTATAGTTGGTGGTCTCTTTACAAAGTTCCTCAAAGTATAAAGCGATCTCTTTTGCATCAGTTAGTACAGCGGCATCATACTCCGGCAGGCCCAATTCGTTCACAAAACGATTGTATAGCACCTGTGGCAAACTTGGCATCGATGCTTTTACACTTTCAAGCCACTCCTGCTCAATTACCAGTGGTTGCAGGTCCGGCTCAGGGAAGTAACGGTAATCGTTCATGGTTTCCTTAGAACGCATGGCTGTTGTAGAGCCTGTATTGGCATCAAAGTTACGTGTTTCGCCTCCTACCTTTTCGCCGTTCTCCAGCACCATAATCTGGCGCTCAATCTCATGCTCAATGGCACGCTGCACATTACGGAACGAGTTCATGTTCTTTACCTCTACCTTCGTACCCCACAGCGGAGAATCCTTCAGCATAACAGAGATGTTGGCGTCGCAACGCAGCGAGCCTTCTTCCATGTTACCGTCGCAAATATCCAGGTATTTCACCAGGCGTTTGATCTCTATCAGGTAATTGTAGGCTTCTACAGAGTCGCGGATATCTGGCTCCGAAACGATCTCGATAAGAGGCACACCGGCACGGTTAAAGTCAACCAGTGTTTCGATCTCACCTGGTAAGTGCATCGATTTACCGGCATCTTCCTCCATGTGGATGCGGGTAATACCTATGCGCTTATCATTTCCTTCAGCGTCTTTGATATCGATATGGCCGTTGGTACAGATAGGCGTTTTATCTTGCGTGATCTGGTATCCTTTCGGCAGATCGGGATAGAAGTAGTTTTTACGTGCATAAATATTGTGGCGCGTAATTTCGCAGTTAGTAGCGATACCCATTTTAGCAGCCATCTCTACTACTTTCTTGTTCACGCGTGGCAACGTACCTGGATGGCCAAGGGTTATGGCAGTCAGGTTCGTGTTCGGCATCATGCCATACTCTGTAGAGTCAGATGAGTAAGCCTTACTATCTGTTAACAGTTGTGCGTGTACTTCCAGACCAATAATTGCCTGATATTTATCTCTTATCTCTTTATCCATTATATGGTTTTCTTATAGCTTTATAATTATAGCATGAATTTTAAACTGTTCATACTTTAATTATACTAAATCAAATATAAGTATTGTAAGTGCAGTAACACCAAGTAAGCTTAAAAGTGCCAGCACCGAAATATAAAATATTTCTTTACCAGCATTTCTTCCATTTTGCAAATACTGCCTTAAAGCAAAGTATAAACCAAAAGGGGCCAAAATAAATACGAGCATTGATGGAGCAGACACGAGTAATTTAAACCAATCACTATCAAGAGCAAATACTCTAGCTGCTAGTCCTAGAAATATCGATGTGCCAAATAAATATACTATGAATTTATAAAACCACTTAGCATTATATCTTTGCACTTCCACACTCATAAATTTTATAATAAGCTTTTAACAAGTTCCACTGCTTTACCAGGCACTGCGGCCAGACCAGCAGAATTCTTACCGCCGGCTGTGGCATAAAATGGCTGACCACCTCCGCCGCCTTGTATCTCTTTGGCAAGTTCGCGTACCATCTGGCTGGCGTTCATGTTCTTTTCAGATACTAAGTTATCAGATAGCATTACTGCAATTTGTGGTTTCCCGTCAATCTCAGCGGCAAGTACAAGTACTAAGTTATCTACTACCTGTCGCATATCAAAAGCCAGTTTCTTTAAGTAGTCAGAAGAGCTAACATCTACTTTCTCAGCCACCAGGTTTATGCCATTCAGTTGCTGTGCATTTTGTGCCAGCGTATCTTTCAGGGTGCCTAGTTGCTTTAACTCAAATTGCTCCAATTGCTTCTGTAGCGCTTTGTAATCGTCTTGTAGTTTCTCTACTGCCCCTGATACATTGCTTTGCGTGTTGAGCACTTCGCGTACCGCATTCAGTTCGTTAACTTGCTGCTGCATGTAGTCTTCTGCTGCGTCACCGGAAATAGCTTCTATACGACGCACACCAGCTGCTACAGAGCTTTCTGATACGATCTTGAAGTAGCCAATATTGCCGGTATTCAGCACGTGCGTACCGCCGCACAGTTCTACAGAATGATCCTGACCAAAAGAGATCACACGCACAAAATCGCCATACTTTTCGCCGAACAGTGCCATCGCTCCCAATTTCTTCGCTTCCTCTATTGGCACGTTACGACTCTCCTCCAAAGGTATAGACTCACGCACACGCTTATTTACCATGTGCTCGATCTGGCGAAGTTCAGCCTCCTCTATCTTAGCAAAGTGTGAGAAGTCGAAACGGAGTAGTTTTTCGTTTACCAAGGAACCGCGCTGCTGTACGTGCTCACCTAAAGCAGACCTTAAAGCAGCATGCAGTAAGTGTGTAGCAGAGTGGTTTCTACGGATCATGTTACGACGCTCCGCATTAATCTCAGCTCTGAAACCGGCCTCTACATGCTGCGGCAGTTTAGCTGTGATATGAAGTATAAGATCGTTCTCTTTTTTCGTATCCAGCACCTCAATTTGCTCGCTATCAGAGATCAGGTAACCAGTATCACCTACCTGTCCGCCGCTTTCTGCATAGAAAGGGGTTTTATCCAGCACCAGGTGATACTCGCTTTTGTTCTTAGTCTTTACCTGGCGGTAGCGCACAATGTGTGAGGCCGATGTATCGCAATCGTAGCCAATAAACTCATTCACCACATCCGGCTGAAGTATAACCCAGTCGGTTTGCTCGGTGGCAGAGGCGTTGCGCGAACGGTTCTTCTGCTGCTCCATCTCTACGCCAAAGCCTGCCTCGTCTACTGTAAAGCCTTTTTCACGGGCAATCAGGGCAGTCAGGTCAAGCGGGAAACCAAAGGTATCGTAAAGTTCGAAAGCTGTTTTGCCGTCGATTGTGTTATTGTTCTGCTTAAAGCTTTCCTCTAAGGCGTCAAGTCGCTTCAGGCCGTTCTCCAGGGTACGCAGGAAAGCATTTTCTTCCTCCTCTATCACACGCTGTACAAAGCCCAGTTGCTGCTTCAGCTCCGGGAATACATGTGCCATCTGGTCTGCCAGCACAGCTGCCAGTTTATACAGGAATGGTTTCTTGAAGTCAAGGAAGGTAAAGCCGTAACGAACCGCACGACGAAGTATACGGCGGATCACATAACCAGCCTTGTTATTTGATGGTAACTGACCGTCGGCAATGGTAAAGGCAATGGCACGGATGTGATCAGAAATTACACGGATGGCAATGTCTGTTTTCTCGTTCTCGCCATAGGTTACGCCTGCCTCTTTGGCCACATACTGTATCAGCGGCTGGAAAACATCGGTATCGTAGTTAGAACGTTTGCCCTGGATAGCCATACACAAACGCTCGAAGCCCATTCCTGTATCTACATGCTGCGCAGGCAGTTTTACCAGCGAGCCATCTGCCAGGCGGTTGAACTCCATAAATACGTTATTCCAGATCTCTACAACCTGCGGGTGATCGTTATTCACTAAAGACTTACCGTCCACCTGTGCACGTTCTTCGTCTGTACGCAAATCCACGTGTATCTCCGAGCACGGGCCGCACGGGCCTGTATCACCCATCTCCCAGAAGTTATCCTTCTTAGAGCCCATCAGGATACGATCCTCAGCGATCATACTTTTCCAGATGTTAAAGGCATCCTGGTCCATTGGCAGGTTCTCAGACTCATCGCCCTGGAAAACCGAAACATACAGCCTGTCTTTAGGCAGACCATATACTTCCGTCAGCAGTTCCCACGACCACTCCAGCGCCTCTTTCTTAAAGTAATCGCCAAACGACCAGTTACCCAGCATTTCGAACATGGTATGGTGGTAGGTGTCGTAACCTACTTCTTCCAGGTCGTTGTGCTTGCCGCTTACGCGAAGGCATTTCTGTGTGTCGGCGATACGCTTGTTAGGGGCAGGTTTGTTGCCCAGAAAGTAGTCTTTGAATGGCGCCATGCCCGAGTTAATAAACATCAGGGTTGGGTCGTCTTTTACCACGATCGGAGCCGAAGGCACGATCTGGTGTTGCTTGGAAGCGAAGAAATCCAGGAACTTTTGTCTAATCTCAGCTGAGTTCATGTATGATTATTAGGCCTTTAGATACTTATGGCTATACTTGTTGTTTAATAACAAAAAATATAGAATTTTTGCTGTAGAGAAACACACTGATTTTGTGAAGCTCAAAAAGCACATTTAAGGCAAAAGTAGCATATTTTAGCCTTATTCAGTAGCATCTGCGCGAAAATTACACAGGTGCCATACTTTAACAGAACCATAGCCATGCCTTATAAAGAAAGAGAAATAGAAAAGCAGTACTATACCATCGGCGAAGTAGCCGAAATGTTTGACGTAGCCGCCTCGCTTATTCGTTTCTGGGAGACTGAATTTGAACAGCTTAGCCCAAAAAAGAACAAGAAAGGTAACCGCCAGTACACTGCCAAAGATATTGAAACCCTTCGCACCATCTACCACTTGGTAAAAGAGCGCGGCTATACTATACAGGGTGCCAAAGAGGTACTTAAGAATAAGTCTGTACAGACCAAAGACAAGATTGAGATCATCGAGTCGCTGGAGAAAGTAAAGGCTTTTCTGGTAGGAATTAAATCACAGTTGAACACCAAAGAATAAAAGCTACGTAAGTTCTTTACCATATGGTAGAGGAGCAGCATTTATACGAAGTAGCTATCACAAAATTGCCCGGGGTTGGCACGCAACTGACGCGCCAGCTGGTGAGTTATTGTGGCTCACCTAAAGCTGTATTCGAAGCCAATGCTGCTAAACTGAGTAAGATTCCGGGAGTTGGCACTGTATCGCTGAAGAATATACTTGAAGGCAGTAAACAGGCACTTTACCAGGCCGAGGAAATTGTAAAACAGGCCGAAGCCCAGGATGTGCAACTGCTGTTCTATACTTCGCCAAAGTACCCCGACAGACTGAAGCAAGTAGCCGATGCCCCTGCCCTTTTATACTTTAGAGGCAATGGCAACCTGAACCAGCGCCGCATTATAAGTATTGTTGGCACCAGGCAAATTACAAACTACGGCACGTCAGTTACCGAAAAGATCATCGAAAGCCTGAAGCCATACAACGCATTAATCGTAAGTGGATTGGCTTACGGCGTGGATGTGGTTGCCCACAGGGCTGCGCTTCAGGTTGGTTTGCAAACTATTGGGGTTATGGCCAGCGGACCCGAAACTGTTTACCCTGCCGTACACCGAAAGTATGCCGAGCGCATGCTAACCCAGGGCGGACTGCTCACCGAAAATTCCTTCGGTACAAGACCTGATGCGCCACGTTTCCCGGCACGTAACCGCATCATCGCCGGCATGTCGGATTGTACCATTGTTGTGGAAGCTGCACTTAAAAGCGGTACCTTAATTACAGCCGACCTGGCACATGGCTACGACAAGGAAGTAATGGCTGTACCCGGTAATATTACTTCTCCCGTCTCAGAAGGTACAAACCATCTTATTAAATCTCTTAAGGCAGTGGCTTATACTTCGGTGCAGGATCTGGTGGAGCTGCTCAATTGGGACCTGCAAGACGAAGCCGCTGCTAAAAAAGCTACAACACCAGCCTTTGATCCTGCAGAGTTTACAGAAGATGAGCTAAAGGTATTACAAGTGCTGCAGCAAAACGGCGAAGAGCAAATGGATAACCTGAGCTGGAAGTCGCAGATTCCGGTAAGTATGCTGGCATCTGTGCTGTTAGGGCTGGAGTTTAAAGGAATAGTTAAAGCCAAACCGGGGAAGAAGTTTGCGCTTATAAGTTAAGGGTGATGCATTCACTTTCGAGCCGTAGGTGATAACTAACTTTAGTTGTGATACTTTTCTGCTGCTGATCAACCCACCCCTAACCCCTCCGAGGAGGGGAATATTACTCGTGCATGTAATTCCCCTCCTCGGAGGGGTTAGGGGTGGGTTCACACTAACAGATGAAAATTCATGAACTATGCATATACCAGCTCAAGTTAATTAGCAACCAACAATCAAAAACTCTTAACTTTAAACTCTCAACTCTTAACTAAATTAAATGCTGCTCTACAACGGCCAGTCTATACTTGAGGAGGACCTGAAATTGCCAGTTTCGAACCGGGCTTTCCAGTACAACGATGGCTTTTTTGAGACGGTAATGGTAGTGGACGGTAAGCTGCGTTTCTGGCAGGACCACCTGGCAAGGATGCAGGAAGCTGCTGCCAGCCTGAAGTTAGAGTTGCCTGTATACTTTACCAAAGCAGCTTTTGAGCAACAACTGCTACAACTGGCAGAACAAAACCAGGCTGTAAAGTATGGCCGTTTAAAGCTAAAAGTATGGCGTGCCGGCGCAGGACTTTATACCCCGGAAGTGAAAACTGTTGAATGGCTTGCTACAGTCCAACCTACAGCAGCAGGTACTACAGAAAGTATAAGTATAGGCATTTGTCAAAGTATAAAAACAATCTACTCACCTCTCTCCCATTTTAAGGGTCCCAATGCACCAATTTATGTACTGGCTGCTAATGAGAAAAAGCAAACAGACCATGACGATTTGCTACTGCTAAACCCGCAGGGTATGGTGGCCGAACTTATATCTTCAAATATATTCTGGTTACTGAATGGTAAACTTTTTACTCCTGCCCTAGATACAGGTTGCGTGAATGGGATAGCCAGACGCAACATGCTTCGGTGGTGCAGCATCCAAAGTATAAAAGTGAGGGAGGCATACTTTACTCCAGAACGCTTAAGAGAGGCTGATGCTATTTTTGCTGCTAATGTGACAGCAATCAGAAGTATAAAAAGTATAGCTGGAGAACCGCTGCGCGAGAATGATACTTTTCTAAAAAAACTTAGTTTAGAACTAGGGCTATAGTACAAGCTACTACTCTATACATTTAATATCCGAACAGGTGCTCAGTGTGTTACAGATGCTGCACCTCATATATAACAGCTGCACAATTTTGCCTATAACAGGTTACCATCACATTTATACTTTTTGATGCACCACATAAAGGCAGCGGATTAAGGGTTTTCTATTTGTTTATGAGGTTAAACCTTTAGAAGCAAATCACTTATAACCTTTAAGGCCATTTTACTGCTGCACCTATGAAAAAACTCAATACAATCTATTTTCAAGACCGCCGTCGATTTATAAAAGGTATTTCAATTGCTGTTGGAGCAACTGCTTTTGGGTTGCCATTTGCCTCTCTGAGTGCCTGCCAAACAGGGAATAAAGAGGGTGCATCAGAAGCGGAGCAAAGCGCTCAAAATAAAAAACTCGGTATTGCGCTGGTTGGTCTCGGAGAATACAGCTCCAGCCAACTTGCTCCTGCCTTACAGGAAACGCAAAATTGTTACCTGGCCGGAATCGTAACAGGAACTCCCTCCAAAGCAGCGACCTGGAAGAAAAAGTACAACATCCCAGACAAGAACATCTACAACTATAAAACCATCGACCAGATTCGGGAAAACCCGGACATAGACATCATTTACATTGTACTCCCCAATGGCATGCATGCAGAGTATACCATTAAAGCCGCAGAAACCGGGAAGCACGTGATCTGCGAAAAGCCTATGGCTACGTCTGTGGAGGATTGCAAGCGCATGATAGACGCCTGTAACCGGAATAATGTGAAGTTATCTATTGGATATCGTCTGCACTTTGAGCCGCACCACCAGCGTGTAATGGAGCTTGGCCAGCAACAGGTGTATGGAGCGGTAAGAAAAATTGAGGCCTCAGACAGTTTCGTTATTCCTGAGAACCTTGGTAATTGGAGACTTGATAAAAAGCTGGCTGGTGGTGGCCCTTTAATGGACTTAGGTATTTACTGTGTGCAGGGTGCAATTTATACTTTAGGGCAGACACCAACTGCTGTTACAGTTAAATTCGGGAAAGTAACAAAACCCAAACTTTTTGATGAAGTAGAGGAGACAATTAACTGGCAAATGGAATTTCCGACCGGAGCTTTGGCTGATTGTAGATCTAGTTACAATAAACAAGGCAACCGTTTATATGCAAATGCAGAAAAAGGTTGGTGGGAGTTGCAGCCATCCTTCAGTTACTCCGGCATTGAAGGCCGCACCAGCGATGGGCCCATGAATATTAAAAATGTAAACCAGCAGGCACGCCAGATGGATGACTTTGCAGCTTGCATACTTGAAAACAAAGAAACCAGAGTTCCGGGAGAAATGGGCTTACGAGATGTTAAAATACTGATGGCTATTTATGAAGCAGCCAGAACAGGAAAAAAAGTAGATATAAATTAACCCCAGTAGATACGTAAAATTTAATTTTGCTGCATAAAATCAAAAGAGGCACAGGTTGATCTACAGCCTGTGCCTCTTGATGTTAAATTCTATTTTTTCTGCTGTTGTGGGTACCACTCCCTCAGCCTCACGTCTATGTTTTTATTTTTTTCATTTACCATTTTCTTGAAAGAAGCTACGTCTGCCAGCCCTTCTGTACCGCGATAATGGTAAGGGTAAACAATCTTTGGCTTGAAGTCAAGCACAGCGCTGGCTGCCTGGTTGATATCCATCGTGTATGGGAGGTTCATGCTAACAAAGGCTACGTCAATGTTTTGGAGTTCACGCATCTCTTGTATATCTTCTGTATCACCGGATAAGTATATTTTTTTGCCTCCCATAGTTAAAATATAGCCATTGCCTCTACCTTTCGGATGACGAGAGTCTTCAGTTTCCGGTAAATTATACATTGGGATACCTTCAATCTTTATGTCTTGCTGGGTTGTACTTTCTCCGTTGCCAATAACTACAGTTTGCGCTTTATACTTTTCCGGTAGTTGGTCTGCTACAGCTTGTGGCACTACCATTTTTATACCCTTTGTTTCGATAGCATCCAACGTTTTGGGGTCCATGTGATCGCCGTGAATATCAGTAACAAGAATGAGATCTGGCTTGCTGACGCCTTTGTACATTTCTGCACCACCGTAAGGATCAACATAAATCGTCTTACCGTTCCATTTCAGCACCACCGAACCATGTGTAATGGGCTGCACCAGCAGCGCCCCTTTGTCGGTTTTGATCTGGTCTATAGCAGTCTGCTTTTGCTGCGGTTTTGGCTTCTGTTTTTGCTGGGCATTAACCTGAAGTATAAACAGGAAAACCAATGCTGATAAAAGAGCTTTAAACTTCATAGTTCTATAAATATGGTTTAAACTCTTAAACTGGTATTAAGGCGTAAAGTTTAACGAAATAAGTGAGAGAGTGAGTGATGATACAAACAAGTTTATATTAAAATTATTAAAGGCAAGACTATCGCTACACAGCCACCGGCGCTTTTATACCAGGATGCGGGTTATAGTTTACCAGTTCAAAATCCTCATATTTAAAGTCAAAAATATCTTTCACTTCTGGATTGAGCAGCATGGTTGGCAATTCGCGCAGTTCACGGGTAAGTTGCAGTTGCGCCTGCTCCAGGTGGTTAGTGTATAAATGTGTGTCGCCGCCAGTCCAGATAAATTCGCCTGGCTCCAGTCCTGTAACCTGCGCCATCATCAGCACCAGCAAGGCATAGGAAGCAATGTTAAACGGCACACCCAAAAATACATCTGCAGAACGCTGGTACAGTTGGCACGACAATTTACCTTCAGCTACATAAAACTGGTAAAAAGCGTGGCATGGCGGCAGCTTCATGTTTTCGATCTCAGCCACGTTCCAGGCACTCACAATGATACGACGTGAATCAGGGTTGTTTTTAAGTTGATTTACTACCTGGGTAATCTGGTCGATGTGGCGGCCATCGGGTGTTGGCCAGCTGCGCCATTGAGAACCGTAAACCGGCCCCAGATTTCCATTTTCGTCAGCCCATTCATCCCAGATGCTCACGCCATTTTCTTTCAGATAAGAAATATTGGTATCCCCCTTCAAGAACCATAGCAACTCATGAATGATAGACTTAAGATGCACCTTTTTTGTTGTCACCAACGGGAAACCATCAGCCAGGTTAAAGCGCATCTGGTATCCAAAAACGCTAAGCGTACCCGTTCCTGTTCTGTCTTCCTTCTTCACCCCGTTGTCTAGGATGTGCTGCATTAAGTCTAAATATTGCTTCATGGCGGTTTTACTCGTTTAAAATTGTGAGGTTAAAGATAGAGGAGTATCAGCAGGATTAAAAGACACGCAGTATGTTTTCTTGTTTGGTGTAATTAGCAGCTTGAGAATGAAGTTTTTGCTGTAGTAACGGGGATTAACCGCCCCTTTAGTCTCTCTTTGGCCAAGGCGGGAATTTTCTGTACATAATTAACATACCCCTTCAAAGGAGAACTTTCTGCCTTTGATTTAGCAGAAGTATAGTTTCATAGCCTCAGGTATCTCGCTGACATGTCACGACCTGTACCAGCAAAACGGAATTTATACTTTGTAACCTTTTCCATAGTTGTTGACCAAAGCCAAAGGTGAAACTGTAGGCAGGTAAGTATAAGGATTGACTTTAGCTCGATAGAAAGGCAGAAAAACGTTAACTTAAGTAGCAGCAGAAACTATAATGTACCTAAACAAAAAAGCCTCTTGCTCAGGCAAAAGGCTTTTCCAAAATTATTAGCAAAGTATAAACTACTGCGCTTTCTTCACTTCTTTTGTAGCATCAGCTTTAGCAGCATCAGGCTTTGCGCAACAAGATTTGGAAGCAGTACCAGTTGTAGCAGTAGCTTCTTTCGTCATATGGCAGCTCTCAGCCTTGGCCTCTGCTTTTTTACCTTTTTTCTTCTTGCCACCGTCTTTGGCAGCATGCTCCATTTTACACTTACCACCTTCGCAGGCCATGGCAGGTGCTGCCGAACCTAACATACCAATTAAAGCAAGGGTTAAAAATATTTTTTTCATGAGTATGAGCTTTAAAATCGTTTAAACAAAACAGATTACCTTTAGTTTCTGATTCGTAAATGTACAAATGTTGTACATTACACCAAATGATCTTCATCAGTTATTAGATAATCTTGAATTACAGAAAAATAAGCTACTTGGTATTGCTGGTTGTAACCATACTTACAGCGTTAAGTATTTATTTTGCTTCCAGACTACAATTCGATTATAACTTCGATAACTTCTTCCCGAAAGGTGATCCAGACCTGACATACTACTTCGAGTACCGCGATAAATTCGGCAACGATAATGACTACTTGCTCATAGGCCTGGACAACCAAAAAAGCCTTTTTGACCAGCAATTTCTGACTAAAGTAGATAGCCTTACCTCCTATTTGCAAAGGCAGCCGAACGTAGAGTCGGTGCTCTCTCCTACTACCGTTAAAAGTCCCGTTCTTGAGGCTTTTGGTTATTTTGAGATACCCTACCTGCATGTGCCGGAGCCGGAGCGATATGAGCAGGACTCCTTGCAAATCTATTCGTCAAAAGAGCTGGTAGGTACCCTTTTTTCAGAAGACGCCACCTCTGTTTCGCTATTTGTGCAGACAACTGATAATTTAAGTAAACAAGCCAGTGATACTTTAATTGCTGCTGTAAATGCTAAACTGCAGGAGTTAAACTTTCCAGAACATCATACCGCTGGCAAGGCGCTTGCACAGTCTGTATTTGTAGAGAAGATGAAAATTGAGTTGGCTATCTTTATGTCAGCCTCCATTGTGCTGGTAATTATCTTTCTTTGGATCACTTTCCGGACACTGTGGGGCGTGCTGGTGCCGCTAGTTGTGGTGCTGCTTTCTGTAATTTGGAGTTTGGGTGTGATGGGCCTTTTTGATAAACCCATCGATATCATGACGGTACTTTTGCCAACGATCATGTTTGTAGTAGGCATGTCAGATGTCATACATATCCTGTCGCGGTACATGACCGAGATTAGCCACGGGGCGGATAAAATGCAGGCGCTTAAAGTAACCATTCGTGAAGTTGGTCTGGCTACTTTGCTCACCTCTGTTACTACAGCAGTTGGATTTTTAACCTTGCTCACTACAGCAATTGTGCCCATCCGCAACTTCGGCTTGTTTACGGCAATTTCTATTGGACTGGCTTATATCTTAGCCTTTTCAGTACTGCCGGCCATACTATTGCTCATTAAAAAACCAAACCCAGTAAACGCGCGCAAGGCAAACCTGTCCTGGCCTGTACTGTTGCGCAACATGCTAATCTTCGTGTTCCGTAAACCCGGGATTATACTTTTATCCAGTGCCATGATAACCATAATCAGCCTGGTAGGCATTAGCCTCATTAAAGTTGATACTACACTGCTGGAGGACCTGGGAGACGATGACCCAATATTACTTGATTTTAAGTATTTTGAAGATAAGTTTTCAGGCGTTCGTCCGTTTGAGATGCACCTGGTGGCCGCCTCAGGCCAAACAATGTATGATCTTGAAGTGCTGCAGGAATTAGAAAAAATAGAAAACTACCTTTACACAACTTATGGTCTAAATTTTATTACCTCCCCGGCTACCATCGTTAAAACCATTAACCGGGCACAAAACGGCGGATTACAGCAGTTTTATAAGTTGCCAGATAACGAGAAGCAACTGCAAAGTATAAAACGACGTCTGCAAGCCTTTAAAAACAGAAGCGAACTCCGAAGTGTGGTAACAGCAGACGCTACCGAAGGACGATTATCAGGCAAAATGACCGACATTGGAAGCGCTAAAGCAACTGTACTGAATGATTCTCTCCGAAGTTTTATTTCTCAAAGTATAAACTCAGAACACGTCCAGGCCCGCCTTACCGGAAGCGCCCTGCTACTAGACAAAAATAACGAGTATGTAACTCTAAACATGATGCAGGGCCTGTTGATCGCTTTTGGAGTGATTGCATTAATTGTCGGAGTTATTTTCCGGTCTTTCAGAATGGTGTTGATCTCGCTGGTGCCTAATATTATTCCGCTGCTGATGATCGGGGGAATTATGGGCTTTATGGGTGTTAACATGACGGTATCGGTATCCATAGTGTTTACCATTGCCTTTGGTATTGCCGTGGATGATACCATACATTTCCTGAGTAAACTTAAGCTGGAGTTGGCAGCAGGCAGGTCCTTGCCTTACGCTATTAAAAGAACGTTTATTTCGGCAGGCAAGGCCATTATAATTACCTCCTGTATTTTGATGGGCGGCTTCATGACGCTTATACTTTCTACCTTCGATGCAACCTGGTATGTGGGTTTTTTCGTGAGCCTCACCTTGCTTTTTGCTGTGCTGGCAGACTTATACTTGTTGCCTATTCTCATCCTGTATTTTTACAAACCAGATAAAAAAGTAAAGCCTTAATCCAATAAGATTGGCCATATTTGCGTGTTAGTTTGTGAGACTTATTTATTGGAGTGTATGATGAAGAGATTTTTTGTGGCCGCTTTGCTATGCTTAAGCTTTGTAGGTGTGCAGGCGCAGGAACAGGAAAAGCAACAGGTGCAGGAAGACAAGTTAACTCGCCTGATGGAGGAGCGTGAGCAGTTGGTAATGGAGTATCAGTTTTATAACCAGCAAAACAGTAACTTCTGGGGTAAAAAATCTAAAAGCGACCTGCTCAGCATCATCGAGACGCTTAAAAAGATCATTAACAAAGACTCTGAACTAATTGCTGCTGTAAAAGAAGCCAGTGTAAAGAAAATTGCAGCCAGTACCGTAGAACTACAACGCGAAGGCAAAATCGTTCGCGAAGACCAACGTATCATAGATGCCCGGTTTGCCAACCTGCAAAGCCAGGTAAAGACGGTGCAGTCGCAGATAAAGAAACGTGAACGTACAATCAAAGAGCTGGAAGAGCAGCTGGCGTCATCATCAGAGCTGCGTTATGGCAAAGACAAAGTGATCTCCATAACGGCAGTGGCTTGTTTTATACTTTTAATGTATGCTGTATTCCTGCAGGTACGTTTGGGCAAAGTAAAAGCTGCAGCGGCAAAACCAAGAGCACGTAAAAAAGTATAAATTACGGCATAATAGCTGAATTAAGTAGTCATTCGTATTGTTATACTTTGATCGCTGATTACAAGCATTTTAAACTTAACATAAGATTGCGGAGAGGCTGGCGTTTTATAACCAGCCTTTCTTGTTTATACATACATGAGTGAGATATTATTAGAGCTAAGACAGGTACAGGAACTGCTTAAAATTGAGCAGGAAGAAGACCGCCAGCAGTATAAGATCAAGAGCCTGAAAAGCACGATTGCAGAGCGTAAGGGAATGGGCTTTTGCTGGTATCCTGTAACTATTGTAAAAGAGGAAATCGGCTTTGGAAGTAAAGTGGTAATTGAGCTGGAGCGTACGAAAGACCGTGACCAGTTGCACCTTTTCCAGGCTGGTAAAACGGCAGCTTTGTTCAGTAACAACGGAGAGCGTCAGTCGCTGAATGGGGTTATTGTAGGCATCAAGCGCAACAAAGTTATACTTGCCACCAACCGCGAAGACCTGCCTGACTGGGTAGAAGACGGACGCCTTGGCCTCGACCTGACTTTCGACGAAATGAGCTATCGTGAGATGGAGATAGCCATGAAAAAGGTAATGGAGGCCTACAAAACACGTCTGGCTGAACTGCGCGATATACTTTTAGGAGATGTACCGGCACGCTTTACTGATGCTACCATCTCTCCTATTCCTGTACTTAACCCATCGCAGAACGAGGCGGTCCAGAAAATTGTGCAGGCTAAAGACGTGGCGATCATACATGGCCCTCCGGGTACAGGTAAGACAACTACGCTTGTGCAGGCCATACTTAAAACGCTGGAAACGCAGAAGCGCCTTTTGGTAACTGCCCCTTCTAATACAGCGGTAGACCTGCTCACAGAGAAGCTGGCTAACGAAGGTGTGAATGTAATCCGTATTGGTAATCCGTCGCGGGTGTCGGATGTGCTGCTGGAGCATACGCTGGATGCGCAGATCATGAACCACCGCTCTTATAAAAGCCTAAAAGACTACCGCAAAACAGCCGAAGAGTATAAGCGCATGGCTTATCAGTTTAAGCGTAAGTTTGGACACGAAGAGCGGGCGCAGCGCCAGTTCTTTAAAGCCGAAAGCCACCGCATGCTGGTAGAAGCTGACCGTATTGAAGAGTATATCACCGAAGACCTACTAAACAATGTGCAGGTAATTACCTGTACGCTGGTAGGTGCAGCCAACAAAGCCATCCGCCACCTGGAGTACGACACCGTATTTATTGACGAGGCGGCACAGGCCCTGGAACCGGCGTGCTGGGTTCCGATTACCCGTGCTAAGCGCGTAGTGCTGGCCGGTGATCATTGCCAGCTGCCACCTACGGTTAAGTCTTTTGAGGCCGAGAAAGGTGGTTTGGGCAAGACCTTATTTGAGAAGTGCATTGAAAGGCAACCAGATGTAGCGGTAATGCTGAAGACACAGTATCGCATGCATCACCACATCATGGAGTTCTCGAACCAGCAGTTTTACCACAGCGAACTAATGGCTCATGAGAGTGTGCACAGCAGCGATCTGCATGAATTTAATGCACACTTCCCTCCCGGCTTGGCTGTAGAGTTTGTTGATACTGCCGGATGCGGTTATAATGAAGTAGTGAACCCGGAGGCACAAAGTTCTGCCAACCCCGATGAAGCTGATCTGCTGCTGAACCACCTGGTGCACCTGCTAAAGGATTATACGCATGCCGATGAAGAAGTAGAACACCTGCGCATTGGTGTGATTGCCCCTTATCGCGCACAGATCAATTACCTGGAAGATAAGGTTGAGCACATCCCGCATCTGCACGAGCTACGGCAAAAGCGGCACCTGTCTGTTGGTACCGTGGATAGTTTCCAGGGCCAGGAGCGAGATATCATCTATATCAGCATGACGCGCAGTAACGAACAAGGCGAGATCGGGTTTCTGTCCGATATCCGCCGTATGAATGTAGCCATGACGCGTGCCAAGAAAAAACTTGTGATCGTGGGTGATAGTGCCACACTTAGCAATCATCCTTTTTATGCTGCTTTCCTGGCTTACACAGAAAGTATAAATGCATATCGTAGCGCTTGGGAGCTATCGGAGATTATGCCGTAAGGGTATCAAATATCCAAAATTAGGAGTATAGATTAGAGGAAGGCCTATAATTTTAGTACCTTACCGAAATTGAGAAACAAAACCTCTAAAACATGAAAATAGAGAAAAACAAAGTGGTAACGCTCACCTACGAGCTAAGAATTTTAGACGAAAACGGAGAGCAGAGCCTGGTTGAAACTGCTAATGAAGAGCATCCGATGGTATTTATATATGGCATGAGCGGTCTTCCAGATCAGTTTGAAGATAGCCTTGCCGGCCTTAGCGAAGGCGAAACATTTGATTTTAAATTGGATTCAGAAGAAGGTTACGGAGAGATCAATCCTGACGCTGTTGTAGACCTGCCAAAGAACGTATTCGAAGTAGAAGGCAGCATTCCGGATAACATGCTGGAAGTAGGCAACTTTATCCCGATGACCGACAGCGAAGGCAACCAACTGCAGGGTCGTGTGAAAGAGGTAAAAGGTGATGCCGTTACAATGGACTTTAACCACCCACTTGCCGGTAAGGAGTTATACTTTAAAGGCACAGTAGCAAAAGTTCGTGAGGCTACACAGGAAGAATTAGATCATGGGCATGTGCACGGTGAAGGCGGCGTACATCACTAAGAATTAGGGATTACAATATTTAAAGATGAATAGGATTACTTTCCGATTTTAATCTATAAAGTTGAATCCAAAAGTATAAAGCACAGGTTTAACGCCTGTGCTTTTTTTCTGCTTTACCGGGTCCAACAAATCAATTAAACCCATTTTTATTTGGTCAAAGACTAGGCTTTACCTCCTCCACATACTTTATGAGCTCCGGGAAAAAGGCGTTGAACTCTGCTGCATATAAAGTATAATTTTCCTCTAGTTCATGTACCGCCGTCTCCATGCCGGATGCGAAGGAAGCCCTGCGGCTCATACCGGTTAATGCTCTGCCTATTCCCTCTAACTCAGCATAACCTAGCAGCCAGTTATGGCGCTGCATGTGGTCAAACGTATACTTCATGCGTTCCGGCAAAAGGTGCAAAGAGGCACTAACTATACTATATACTTTTTGGGTGTAAGGTGCAAGAGGCTCCTCAGCGTAAACCTCAAATCTGCTGGCCAGAAAATGATCATAGAAAATATCGGCAATAACAGGTGCAAACTTGCGGTACTTGGGGCGCAGGCGTGTTTTGGTTTCTGCTACAACATTATGGGTATCGGTGTACGAATCAATCAGGCGATGCAGCTTTATACCTTTGGCAACTTCTAAAGTATAAAGTTCTGCCTGTTTGCCTTTCACAGTATCCGCAATAAAATTACCTAGTAGTAGCTCAGGGTTATCGCCAGATAAAAATGCGTGGGCCAGAAAATTCAATTTTTAAGTATCTAAATTAAAATGGGTTAAACAATGAAGTATAAAAGCTGTTGTCAGAACTGTACAGTTTAGTAATACACGGCAATAAACCCTTAACAGTTTAGCGTCGTAAGCAAAACCACATTACCACAAAGTATAAAACTATGGATAACAATCAAAACAAACAGGAAAACCTGGACAAACTGATAGATATGATAAAAGACGTAGACATTGCCATGATGACTACGGTAGATGATGACGGAAGCCTGCGCAGTAGACCGATGCGTACGCAGAAGGTAAATGAGGATGGCGTGCTATGGTTCTTTACAGGATATGAATCGGCCAAATCGCATGAAATTAAAGATAACGATGCGCATGTAAACCTAAGTTATGCCGAACCTGAGGATGAATTATATGTTTCGGTATCGGGTAGGGCTAGTTTAATTAAGGACCAGCAGAAAATCGACGAACTCTGGAATCCGGCTCTGAAAGCATGGTTTCCGAACGGTAAGGACGATCCGAATGTGGGGTTGATCAAAGTCACGATAGAAAAAGCAGAGTATTGGGATGCACCGAACAGTGTTTTAGTGCATTTATATGGTATGGCAAAAGCAGCTATCACCGGTGAAAGACCAAGACCTGGCGACAACGAAAAAATAAACATGTAGGTATAACATATTACCTATAGCTTACATGAAAACACCTGCTAAACATTACCGTTTAGCAGGTGTTTTCATGTAAGCCAATCTTATTTAAACTTAAGAAACTATACTTTTGGAGCCCGAAACTAGCAGTAACGCCCGTTTAACCACACTTACCTTATTTGGTGTAAAAGATGGCCACCTCCGTTGGGGATTATCACAAATGGGTACATCCGGTGCTGAGCTGGCTAAAGTGCCTGGGCTCATATTTTATAAGCTACTTGGCAGCGGACACGGAAAAGGCTTCAGCATTAAGCCCAATTTTAAGCGCTATGGCATGCTTTGCACCTGGCAAAGCGAAGAGGCCGCAGATAATTTCCTGAACCGCTCAGCGTTAATGCAGGAGTATAATAATCATACTTTTGAGAGCTGGACAGTGAAACTGCTGCCTTACCAATCGCATGGGCAATGGGATAAGCAGGAACCGTTCTCTCCTACCCTTTCTGAAAAGTATAATGATGGGCCAATTGCAGTACTTACCCGAGCAAGTATAAACTGGAGAGCTTTGCCTGGCTTTTGGAAGTTTGTACCCAAAACAAGTAAGGCCTTGGATAATGCAGTAGGCTTGATCTGCTCAATTGGCTTAGGTGAACTTCCGTTTGTGCGACAGGCAACTTTTAGTATCTGGGAAAGTATGGAGGCCATGCGACAATATGCTTATAAAAACCCGCTGCACCAGGAAGTAATGCGCCGCACCCGATCAGAGAATTGGTACTCTGAAGAGCTCTTTGCCCGCTTCAAACCTATTGCCAGCAAAGGTACCTGGAATGGTGTAGATCCTTTACAGCACTCAATGGTTGCTGATTAAAGTATAAAATCAGTCCTAAAGAAGACCGGCTATTCCAAAAAGAATGATCAGGATGCTGCTGGCAACATTCAGCAGTTTGATCACCTTTGGGTCCCTGATAAACCTGCCTAGCGAGGCACCGAATATAGCCAGTAGTAGTTGTACGCTTAAACTACCAGCAAAAATAGCTGCTGACAGTGCCACAATCTCTATAATACCTGTTACAGGCGATATTAACTGGCCAGAGAAGCCCAGGAAAAGTATGATGGTCAGCGGATTTACAATGGTGAGCAGATAGGTTGAGAAAAGATAATTTACATGGTGGGAGTTATTAGATTCTGTATGGGATGAAGGGGCAGCCATTAAACTTCCCTTGTGCATCCAAATACCGAAAAGAAATAAAATAACGGCAGTGGCGTAGCTAAAGTATAGCTGGTTCATGTGCAGGTAACTAACTACTAAAGTTCCTATAGTAAAGGCAAGTATACCATAAGTGAAATCGGCCAGGGCTGCTCCTACTCCACTCACCACACCGCTTCGCAAACCGCTCGTAAGTCCTCTGTTGATGATCAGAACCGCGATAGGGCCAATTGCAATAGCAATCGTTAACCCGAAAATAAATGCTTTCACCATAATCTTATATAATTTACTTCTTAACAAGAAGACGGATGAGCATTAGGAAAGACGCACTAATATAGGAATTATTTCTTTAGACGCTGTGTAAGATCTTCGAGCAGGTCGATCTGGATTTGCTGTATCTCCAGCAGGCGCTGATTCTGGTTTATAATCATGTGGTCCATTTTTTCGTGCAGCAGCCTTATTTCCAACTCTGCCTTCAGGTTTACCTGGTAATCATACTCTGAGCGCTGTCGGTCTTTAGCTTCTTTTCTGTTCTGGCTCATCATTATAATTGGGGCCTGTATGGCAGCCAAACACGATAGAATCAGATTTAAAAGTATAAAAGGGTAAGGATCGAAAGGGCGCTTAGTTATAAGGTATACATTAATTATCATCCACAGAAAGATGAAAGAGAAGAAGATTGTGATAAATGTCCAGCTTCCACCAAATGAGGCTATTTTGTCGGAGAGGCGTTCACCAAGTGTTAGCTTCTCCACGAGTTCATCTTCTATATTGGCAGAAAGCAGTTCTTTATTATTTATACTTTGGATAACTTCTTTTTCAAGCTCCGAAATTTCTCCCATCTCATGCGCAAGCAACTTTTCGAGGTAAATACTACGGTATCGGTTTAGCACCTTCAGTGCGATGTATTTATGCTCGTCAAAATCTGGATGGTCGGCTTTGATAAGATCCAAAATAGTTTTGCGTATACTGGTGCCATGTACCAACTGCTGCAGCGGCAGGTATCTTTTTGATATTTGGCAATAACCGGTATTGCGATGGTTTTTCATAGAGCAACAGCTTACCTACTGTTGCATACGCAGGATACAAACTTTTGGAAAATCAGCTAGTATAGCAATAAAAAAGCTGCAGTAGCGGCTGCAGCTTTAAACTTATAATGTTGGGTTCTGGTCGGGAGCTATTTCATTTAATACCCGCTTCAGGTGTGCAGCCAAGCCATCGTAAGGCCTGTAGCCCCTACTCACCAAATGTATATTAGTACCGTTAAGAATGTATAAACTCGGGAAAGCGGTTGCCTGCAGATGGCGTGCTATCACAAAATCTTGTTTTGTTTTCTCCAGCATCTCCTCCTCATTAAACTTCTCCAGAAACTCTTCTTCACTTATACCAAACTGCAAAGCTATACTTGCCAGCACTTCCGGTTTTGTTACATCGTTGTTGTTGGCGTAAAAAGCACTCTGTATCGCCTCTGCCATCTCAAATTCCAGTTCCGGCTTCAGATAACGCATGGTTACCACGGCACGGCAAGCTGGTTCTGTATCATACACAAAATTCTCCCGCTCAAAAAAAGTATAATCAAAAGGCTGGCCTGTTACCTGGTCCACGTCTTGCCAGTGCTGCTTTATACTTTCCTTCATCTGCTCCTCCAGCGGCTTTTCTGTTCCGGGACGCAAGCCTCCTAGCACCAGTTTAAACTGCATCGTGCCCTGCTGCTCTTCAATTGTTTTTTTGATTACAGGTGCAAAACCATAGCACCAGGAGCACATTGGGTCCATCACGTAAATGAGGTGAAGAATATCTAGTAGGTCTTCTTTCTGCTTATTCATGATGCAAAGATAATTAATTGCTGAATTAGAGATTTCAGAATTAGCAATACAAACAACAATTTAACCATTCAACAATTTAACAATCCAATAATTAACAATTAAATTGCAGCTTAACTAAGAACAAGCGATTACACTATAAACAATGTCAGAGTATAATTTCTACCAGATTGAGAAGAAATGGCAGCGTTACTGGGAAGAAAACCAGACGTTTAAAGCCAAAGAAAGCAACGATAAACCAAAATACTACGCCCTGGATATGTTTCCGTATCCGTCAGGTGCAGGTCTGCATGTAGGCCACCCGCTTGGTTATATCGCCTCTGACATTGTAAGCCGTTATAAGCGCCTAAAAGGATTTAACGTGCTACACCCCATGGGATTCGACTCATTTGGTTTGCCAGCTGAGCAATACGCCATCCAAACTGGTCAGCACCCGGCCATAACTACCGAGCAGAATATTGCCCGCTACATTGAGCAGCTGAAGAACATTGGTTTCTCTTTTGATTGGCAACGTGAAATCCGTACTTCCGATCCGAACTACTATAAGTGGACACAGTGGATTTTTAAGCAGCTGTTTAATAGCTACTATAACTATACTTCGGATAAGGCTGAAAGTATAGACAAGTTGATTACCGAATTTGAAGCCAACGGCAATGCTAATATAAATGCCGCCTGCGACGACGATACGCCTGCTTTTACCGCAGCAGACTGGAAAGCCATGAACGAGCAGCAGCAGGCAGAGATGCTCTTAAAATATAGACTTACTTATGTTGCTGAAGCTGTAGTAAACTGGTGCCCTGCGCTGGGTACAGTACTGGCAAACGACGAGGTTGTAGGTGGAGTTTCTGAACGTGGAGGTTACCCGGTAGAGCGCAAAAAAATGCGTCAGTGGATGATGCGCATCACCGCTTATGCAGAGCGTTTGCTACAGGGCCTGGAGGAGATCGACTGGCCAGAGCCGGTAAAAGAGATGCAACGTAACTGGATCGGTAAATCAGTGGGTGCTGAGCTGGATTTTGCCATTGAGGACGATGGTCACATTAAAGTTTTCACAACCCGCATCGATACTATTTTTGGGGCATCGTTTGTAGTGCTGGCACCAGAGCATGAACTGGTAGCACAGATTACAACTGAGGAGCAACGCCAGCAGGTAGAAGCATATGTGCAGGTGGCTAAAAACCGTTCGGAGCGTGAGCGTATGACGGATGTGAAAACCGTTAGCGGAGTATTTACCGGTGCTTATGCCATCAACCCTATATCAGAAGAGCGTGTGCCGATCTGGATTGCAGATTATGTACTGGCAGGTTATGGTACAGGTGCAGTAATGGCCGTGCCTGGCCACGATAGCCGTGATTATGCCTTTGCAAAGCATTTTAATTTACCAATAAGAGAAGTAGTTGCTGGCGGAAACCTGGAAGAAGAAGCCTATGCAGCTAAAGAAGGTAAGATCATCAACTCTGGTTTACTTAACGGACTAGAAGTGAAGGAGGCAATTAAAGCAGGTATAGCCAAAGCTGAAGAACTGGGTGTTGGCAAGGGTCGTGTGCAATACCGTATGCGCGATGCTGTGTTTAGCCGCCAGCGTTATTGGGGCGAGCCGGTGCCAGTATACTTTAAAGATGGTATTCCGCAGTTACTGAATAATGAAGAGTTGCCGCTCGAACTACCTAAAATTGATGCTTACTTACCAACTGAAACCGGTGAGCCGCCACTTGGCCGTGCCGTGGATTGGAAGTATGAAAATCAATACGAATACGAATTGAGCACCATGCCGGGTTGGGCAGGCAGCAGCTGGTACTGGTACCGCTACATGGACCCTCAAAATGGAAACGCCTTTGCTGAAAAAGATAAAATTGAGTACTGGCGCAATGTAGACTTATACATCGGTGGTTCGGAGCACGCAACAGGTCACCTACTCTACTCCCGTTTCTGGAACAAATTTATGTTTGACTTGGGGCTGGTTGTAGAACATGAGCCATTCAAAAAGCTCATCAATCAAGGTATGATCCAGGGCCGTTCGAACTTCGTGTACCGTATCAACGGCACCAACAAGTATGTTTCGCTTGGCCTGAAAGATCAGTATGAAACCACGCAGCTGCACGTAGATGTGAACATTGTAGAAAATGACGTGCTGGACCTGGAAGCCTTCAAAACCTGGAGACCAGAGAATGCAGATGCTGAGTTTATACTGGAAGACGGAAAGTATAACGTAGGCGTTGAGATCGAGAAGATGTCGAAGTCGAAGTATAACGTGGTTAACCCGGATGACATTGTAGAGCGCCAGGGAGCTGATACGCTGCGTATGTACGAGATGTTCCTGGGGCCGCTGGAACAGTTCAAGCCTTGGAACACCAATGGCATGGACGGTGTGCACAAGTTCCTGCGCAAGTTCTGGAGGCTCTTCCACGACAATGACGGCAACTTCATAGTGTCTGATGATGCTCCTACTGCCGCAGAACTTAAGTCGCTGCACAAAACCATCAAAAAAGTAGAGGAAGACATAGAGCGTTTCTCGTTCAACACTTCTGTTTCTACTTTCATGATTTGCGTGAATGAGTTGACGCAGTTGAAGACAAACAAGCGTTCCATATTGGAGCCTTTAACAATTGTGCTTTCTTCTTATGCGCCGCACATTGCTGAAGAACTTTGGGAAAAGCTGGGCCATACAGGAAGTATAACCTTTGCCGCTTACCCAGAATGGAAAGAAGAATATTTAACAGAAAACTCGTTTGAGTACCCAGTATCTATAAATGGCAAGACGCGATCTAAGATGACATTTGCCCTGGATGCGCCAAAAGATGAAATGGAAAAGGCCGTACTGGCAGATGAGCAGGTTCAGAAGTTCATGGACGGAAAACCTGTTAAAAAAATCATCATTGTGCCAAACAAAATTATTAATGTGGTAGTATAAGGGTACTCCATCTTACCAATTAACTATAGCATAAAGCCGCTCAAGCCCCAAACTTGGCGGCTTTGTGTTTTTATAGGTTAGCTAATTCATTGCTAAAGTATAAAGCAGAATGCTCGTACAGAAGTAAATCAAGTAAGTATAATTTAGCTTTCTCTCTGCTATAAATAAAAAAGGGTGAACTGGACTTATGCCTCATTTCACCCTTTCGGTTAAGGTAGGTTAGTAAAGTTTTGGAATAGTTAGATCAATTAGCAGTTACGGATTCTTTCTTTTCTGATTCTTTTAATGATGCCCTAACTTTTGCGAGTAAGGCAACCAACGTGGTGGCTTCCTCTTCAGTTAAGCCACTTAATTTTTCGTCTAATTCGTTTAGGGAGTTATCCATTGATTCTAAAATCTGAAGCCCCCTTTCAGACACTAAAATATTTACCAAGCGTTTATCCGACGGGTTTTGAGTTACATCTACCAGTCCTTTAGCACTTAACCTGCTTACCAGCCTCGATGCATCAGACATCTTGTCCAGCATTTTCTCTCTTAGCACTGATGTTGATACGGGCTTTGGGTATTGGTCACGTAGAATTCTGAGTGCATTGTACTGCTGGGAAGTCATGCCAAACTTTTTGAAGAAGCTTTCATAAGCGTTGAATAAGAAACCCTGCGTATACATAATACTAATACTGGCTTTCTGCCATTCGTTCCGGAAAGACTTTATTCCGATTTCGTTTTCTTTGATCATGGTGTTTGTAGGTGAGTGTTATTCAATAATAAAAATAAAAATTGATTTAACAATCAACTTAACGGTAGAATTGCACTCTTTTATTATCAAGATACATGCTTAATTTGGTCTCAAAGACCTATATCGTGTATGTAATGTTATTTTATTGCAAATTAAGAGGATGAAAAATCGAGGGCGGTTGGCTTAAAAGGTTAGGGACCAAAATTATAAGAAAATGCCGTACTGTGCTTTTATAGCTTTCGTTAAACCAGTCGCTACCAAAAGGTAGGAGTCATCGATCCAGCTTCTAATCAAATCATCAGGAAGGCCTGCTTCTGGCAACACGGTATTCCAGTTTACTTTATTCATGTGATACCCCGGCTTAATTAGTAAAGGATAATGCTCCCGCAATACTACAGCCTTTTCTGGGTTACATTTTAAAGTAATACCATTTCTATATTCTAAAATACTGCACAAGGCAAACATCTTGCCTCCTACTTTAAATACCAAGGTGTCTTCATCAAAGGGTAATTCTTCTGTTACTCCTTTTTTTGCAAGACAATAGTCTCTGAAATCTTCTATATGCATTTTTTCAATTTACTGAGCAATCCATTCCCACTCATTCCCATCCCAAAACATCCAGTTAGTACTTCCTGCTGCCGTAAACAGCACTAGTGCATCTCCTTTGTGCTTAGGTACATTTGCGCCGCCGGTAAGCCTTTGTTCTGCTTTCCAGCCGATCAGCCACTTCCAGTTAGAGCCGCCAAATGTATGATGTCTGCCAGCCCCAAAGATTTGCACAGAGTCTGATTCATGTTGCAAAACAGCAATACCTTTCCGTCCGGATGCTTTTTCTACTACAATGGCAGCTATATCCTGCGTACAATTTCCATCTACATCCAAGTTAAGATAAAAGGGATTAATGTCAGTTGCAAACTCGTAACTGCCTCTAAAGCTTCGAGACTCAAAAGAAGAAAGGGCCCAATGCGGCAATTCTTTTATAGCCATTTCATTAGCATTAAAATGCTGCTCTTTGCAGGCAAATGTTGCTAGTATAAAGAAAGAAGTTAGGCCTAAATAAGACGATTTCATAGCTAAATTAAGTGTAAGATTATGCTTACCTATACACAAAAAGGAGAACCAAACGATTCTCCTCTACCCAAAGCCAATTATTTAAACCTACTATATTGGCTTACAAATGAGTTATTATAAAATATATAGCACCGGCTAAAAACATTACTATTGATATCTTATTAATAGTATGCATGGCACGTAAATTAAAATTGGTTTTCCTATTAGGGTCCTTCTTACGAAAAAAGTAGGTGGCTACCTCTTTAAAATCAAATAATCCCTTCATAAAAATATTCTAAGCTAAATTGTATCCTGCTTCTGGTATAGTAACAAACAGGATACATAAATGATTTATTTCCTACTCCTTAAGTACTGCTGGTTCAATCCACCTGTTGTCTTCCCGAATCAGTTCGATCAGTTCATCTACGGCTCTATCAGCAGGAACAGATTTTTTGATAACATTTTGGCCTCTGTACAAAGCTATTTTGTCTTTACCTACTCCTACATATCCATAATCTGCGTCAGCCATCTCGCCTGGGCCATTTACGATGCAACCCATAATTCCGATCTTCACACCTTTCAGGTGGTCGGTGCGCTTACGGATCATGGCAGTGGTTTCCTGCAAATCAAAAAGGGTGCGGCCACAGCTTGGGCAGCTAATGTACTCTGTCTTGCTCATACGCGTACGTGCTGCCTGCAGTATACCAAAGCTCAGGTTATTTAACTTATCAATTGTAGCCAACCATTCCTGCTTCTCCTGCAATGGTAAGAGTTCTGTGCTAAGCATTACGCCATCGCCTAGTCCATCTATCAGCAGTCCGCCCACATCGGTTGCTGCATAAAGCTGCACCTGATCGGCTGTAAGGTTGCCGTACTCCCGTTTAATAATGCATGGCGTTTGTACACCGTTGTTCATCAGCCTGAAGAAGCACTTACGCAACTCTGGCATGGCATGCTCATTGGTAGTATGCAGCATCAGCACAGCTGTACTGTCCTGTTTTAGCCGCTCCATCAACGCTGGCGTAATATCGTGTATGGTGGCAAGTATAAAATTAAGCGTATTGTGATGCTCTGTAGCCGTTTCGTAAACTTTAGCAGGCACAAGCGGGTGACACTCATCACGTTGCGCTGCTGTTAACCAGGTGTCATAATTTACTATTTCCTTTAACCCGTTTGGCAACATGAAAGTAATTGGGTTATTGCCTGTATAGATGAAGTCAGCGCCCAGATCGTTCATGTTAAACTTATCCAACAGCATGGAATAAAGATGGCCTACACATTTAAGGTCTGCATACTTTATATCTTCCAGCCTACTTAAATCTGCTATAACACGCGGTACATTAGATGCACCAATAGTCTCTACTTCTACAGTTTCGCGGCGGTGGTATTGGAACGGGTCTAACGGAACGTTGCAAATTTCCTGAATGGGCTGCGCTTTTTCTGCACGGTTAGTATAGCGGTCTATCAGCGCCTGAGCA
Organism: Pontibacter sp. H249; assembly: GCF_037892465.1. Taxonomy (NCBI): domain Bacteria; kingdom Pseudomonadati; phylum Bacteroidota; class Cytophagia; order Cytophagales; family Hymenobacteraceae; genus Pontibacter; species Pontibacter sp. H249. The sequence goes on from NZ_JBBKTR010000006.1 coordinate 138,800, forward strand.
ACCGGAGCCTCTGCCTCTGGTGCCTCTGTTAACGATACCCTTACAGTATCACCCAGGCCATCTTCCAGCAACGTACCAATTCCAACTGCAGATTTAATACGTCCGTCTTCTGCCTCGCCGGCCTCTGTTACGCCCAGGTGCAGAGGGTAAGGCTGTAAGCCCTCTTCTTCCAGCTTCTGAACCAACAAACGGTACGCCTGCACCATTACCTGCGTGTTAGAAGCCTTCATTGATATTACCAGTTCATAGTAGCCTTCGTCTTCGCAGATACGAATAAATTCCAGTGCACTTTCCACCATGCCAAGTGGCGTATCGCCATAGCGACTTAAAATTCTGTCTGATAAAGAGCCGTGGTTGGTACCAATGCGCATAGCAGTACCATGCTCTTTGCAGATACGCACCAGTGGCACGAAACGCTCCCGAATACGATCTAATTCTGCCTGATACGAGGCATCATCATACTCTATTACTTGAAACTTCTTTTTATCGGCGTAATTGCCTGGGTTTACGCGCACTTTTTCTACAATACGGGCAGCAACCTCTGCGGCATTAGGAGTAAAATGAATATCGGCAACAAGAGGCACATTATAGCCACGCTTGCGCAGTTCTTCCTTTATAAGTTGCAGGTTTTCCGCCTCTTTTATACTTGGTGCCGTAATTCTTATATACTCACAACCAGCTTCTATCATACGGATACACTGCTCCACAGAACCAACTGTATCCATGGTATCAACCGTTGTCATAGACTGTACCCTGATCGGGTAATCGCCACCCATCGGTATGCCACCAATGTTAACGACACGTGTTTTTCTGCGTTTATATGCGGTAAGGCTAGGGCAATACGTTTTATTCATGTTTAGATATGCGTCAGCTCGGATAGATAACTAATGTTAAGCCACGTTTGTTCAACAGGCAAACTACGTAAAATTAGCATCATTATTTTAAACAGGCACAAGTATAGGCAAGGCGTTTATAAATTTAACTGCTTAATACAATTTCTTTTATACTAGTAGCTTCCATGACAGACAAAATACCTCCCTTAATTATACTTGGAAGTGCACGAAAAAACAGCGACACTCGTAAACTAATTGATAAGCTGTTTCTCGATAAGGATATTGCGCTTCTGGATCTGCTCGATTATAAGGTTAATGGCTATAAGTATGATGGCAACTACCCGGCTTCTGATGAATTCTTAAAACTGATAGAGGTTGTGCTGCAGCATGAGCAGCTAGTTTTTGCTACACCTGTTTATTGGTATACAATGAGCGGTCTGATGAAAACTTTTTTCGACAGACTGACGGATATTGTAACAGCACATAAGGCGTTAGGCAGACGCATGGCCGGTAAAGAATCATTTTTGTTAGCAGTAGGAGCCGAAGACACTTTGCCTCCAGGTTTTGAAGAACCTTTTAAATTGACTTCTGCATACTTTCATATGCATTTTAAGTATACATATTATGCCCGTGCCAATGCAATAACTAGCTCATTACCCAAAACTGACGTGTTGCTGCAATTGCTAAACCTATGATTTAAACGTATGATCCATATGCGTAATTTTTTCCCGCACATTTCTCCACTCAGGTTACAACAGCTCAGGAGATGGTCTAATCTTAAACATGAAGAGTTAGCTGAGGCGATTTATATTACAAAAGACTGCGTACTTGGCTTTATTAAACGGCAACTGGAAAAGGGAAACTGGAAAGAGGTGCTGGAGGTACTAAAGGGAAAACCCATGACAAAAGCCGGCAAATATTTTTACAATGAAATGCGCGGCAACGTGGTTTCTACACTGATGCTGAAACTGGGACTTAGGCGTATAGTTGCTGTGGGTATTGCTGTGATATTAGTGCCCATTATACTTGCCATGGTAGCCGGTGAGGCTATGCGTATGGTAAATAAGTAGTTTCTTTTTATCTAGCCATACTGTACATCGCCAACATATTTTTTATAGAACCCCTGATATATCATATATACCATCACCCCTCAGAAGAGTGAATCTTTTACTCTTCTGAGGGGTGATGGTATACTTTTACCGAACTTTTAAGCTTTACTTGTTTCCATATTTGGTAGCGCCTAAATCAAGAGAACTTATTTTAACAATTCTGCAAAAGCTTTCTCGACTTTCTCAAAATTAAACTGTGCCAAGACTTTCTGCATCTGAACAGCTATTTCGGCGTTACAGAGGTTGCCAATACTACCCGCGTGGGTGTGCGTTACGGCATCGGGTTTAGCAAAATTACCAGCTTCTATACTTTCGCCTATAGTTTTATAAGCATCTCTGAATGGCATTCCCTCCAGCACCAGCGCATTCACGGCATCTACGCTAAATAGGTATTTATACTTTTCGTCTTTCAGGATATCCTCTTTTACCTGTATCTCCTGCATCATGTAGGCCATCATTTGAAGACAGCTCTTAAGTTCAGCAAATGCTGGAAACAGGTTCTCTTTTAGCAGCTGCAGGTCACGGTGATACCCAGATGGCAGGTTGATCAGCAGCATTGAAATTTCAGTTGGTAAGGCCTGTAGTTTGTTGCACTTGCCACGAAGCAACTCAAACACATCCGGGTTTTTTTTGTGCGGCATAATGCTGGAGCCTGTAGTTAAATGTGCCGGAAGCGTAATAAAACCAAAATTCTGGCTCATGTACAAGCATAAGTCCATGCTCATTTTTGCCAGCGTAGCCGCCACAGAAGCCATTGCCGTAGCTACAATTTTCTCAGACTTACCACGCCCCATTTGCGCATACACCACGTTGTAATTCATACTTTCAAACCCTAACAGATCTGTTGTCAGCTGGCGGTTAAGCGGAAACGAGGATCCATAACCTGCAGCTGAACCAAGTGGATTTTTATCAGCTATTTTATAGGCAGCCAAAAGTAATTGCATGTCGTCTACGAGGCTCTCGGCGTATGCGCCAAACCACAAGCCGAACGATGACGGCATGGCTATTTGCAGGTGTGTATAGCCTGGTAACAACACATGCTTATACTTTTCACTTTGTGCCTGCAGCACTTCAAAAAGCCCTTTTGTATCCTGCACTAATTCCTGCAGCTGGTAACGGAAGTATAGTTTCAGATCGAGTAAAACCTGGTCGTTGCGGGAGCGGCCACTGTGAATTTTCTTACCTGCCTCTCCTACTCTTTTAGTCAGTTCTAGCTCTACTTGTGAGTGTATGTCTTCCACTCCTTCCTCAATAGTAAACTCTCCTGCTTCTATGCTTTGGTAGATGTTCTTAAGCTCTTCTTGCAGCACTTCCAGTTCTTCGGCAGTGAGCAGATTTATACTTTGTAGCATGCGTGTGTGTGCCAACGAACCTAACACGTCGAACCGGGCCAGCTCCATGTCCAGTACTGCATCTTTGCCTACGGTAAACTTTTCAATTTCTGCGGCTACACTGGTGCCTTTCTGCCAAAGCTTCATAACTTAATTCTGAATGATGAATTATTGAGTAGGAATGGGTGTCCTACACATTTTATTTAATTACTTTTTCGAGTAATTCAATGTATAACTTTATACCTTCATCAATTTCGTGCAGGTAAATAAATTCGTTTGCCATGTGCGAACGGCCTGAAAAACCCGGACCTAGTTTGAGAGAAGGAACTGGTAGTAGCGCTTGATCTGAGGTAGTTGGGGAGCCGTAAGTATTCCGACCCATTTCCAGTCCTGCCTGTACCAGCGGGTGCTCCAACGGAATTGAAGAAGGCTTCAATCTGGTGGAACGCGGTTTTACGTCTGCTTTTACATTTTGCCTTATCGTCTCTAGCACTTCATCCATTGTGTAAGCATCCGTTAGTCGTACATCTACTGTAAACTGGCAATTATCTGGTACCACATTATGTTGGGTCCCGGCGGTGATCATGGTAACGCTCATCTTCACCGGCCCCAAATGCTCCGACTCCTTTTGGAATTTATACTTTTGAAACCAGGTGATGTCCTGAAGGGCCTCATAAATAGCATTAATACCTTCTTCGCGGGCAGCGTGGCCTGCTTTGCCTTTTGCTACACAATCCAACACAAGTAATCCTTTCTCTGCAACCGCCAAGTGCATTTCTGTGGGCTCACCAACTATAGCAACATCTATTTCGCCTAACTGCGGAAGAATAAGCTCAATCCCCTCTCTACCAGAGATTTCCTCTTCAGCAGTAGCAGCCAGCACTAGGTTATACTTCAAATGCTCCTGTTCATAAAAGTATAAAAAAGTAACGACTAGGCTTACCAGACAACCACCTGCATCGTTGCTGCCCAATCCAAATAGTTTACCCTCTTCTATACTTGCCTCAAAAGGATTTCGGGTATAACCTGGGTTTGGCTTTACGGTGTCGTGGTGTGAATTTAAAAGTATAGTTGGCAGCCGTGAGTTGTAACTTTTGTTAAAGGCCCATACATTATTTTGTTTCTGGTGAACCTCCACCCCATGCTGCTTTAGATAACCAGCAAGTATAGCCGCTGTTCTTTCTTCTTCTTTACTAAAAGAAGGCGTTTGGATAAGCTGCTGCAAGAGCTGCACTGCCTGCTGGTATAACTCTTTCTGCTCCATTTAATCCAAGCTGATGGTGGTGCCAGCAAAGGCTTTACCTGTTTCTTCTATACTTAGCAGCGCTTCCGCCTCTCCTATCAATACCTGGTTTACACCCTGGTTAAGTGCTGCAAAGGCGTTATCCAATTTAGGCACCATGCCGGCTGATACCACACCAGCTTCTTTTAGATCTTTATACTTTATAGGATTGATGTGCGGGATCACAGATTCATCGTCATCGGCATCAGCCAGTACACCTTTTTTTTCAAAGCAGTACATTAAGGTTACCTTATACTTTTTAGCTAAAGCTGTGGCAAGTACAGAGGCTATAGTATCAGCATTCGTATTTAGCATGGAGCCTTTGCCATCGTGTGTGAGTGGTGCGAAAACAGGTGTTAAACCGGCCTGAAGTATAGCATCCAGGACAGCGACATTTATACTTTCGTTACCGGCAACATCGCCAGCAAAACCATAATCTACTTCGCGCACAGGACGTATGGTGGCAAGTATGGCGTTGGCGTCAGCACCGGTCATGCCGATGGCGTTGCATTCCAGCGCCTGCAGTTGCGCCACTACTTGTTTATTTACCAAACCTCCATACACCATCGTTACCAGTTCCAGTGTTTCGGCATCGGTAATGCGGCGGCCCTCTACCATCACGGGCTCAATACCCAAACGCTGGCCAAAAGCAGAGGCAATTTTGCCCCCACCATGAACCAATACTTTGGGCCCCTGCAGCTTCGAAAAATCAACCAAAAAATCACGAAGCCGCGAAGGGTTATCCAATATATTTCCGCCTATTTTAACTATGATCATTTTTAATGAAAGACTATTTGACTAGTGACATAAACAAAGTAATTCTAGACAAAGGACAAAACACCATTTCTCCCTGAATTTATACTTTGCTATGTCGCTGTACCTGTTTGTCACCTCCGGCACCAGTATGAACGATTAACGAACAACCAATAACGATCAATTACAAAGCCTCCAGCATGCGTTTTAGTACAGCCTGAGCCGCATAAGTACGGTTATTGGCTTGCTGCAGTACCAGCGAGTTTTGCCCGTCCAGTATTTCATCACTCAGCTCCACATTTCGCCGTACAGGCAGGCAATGCATTACTTTTGCCTTGTTTGTAAGCGCCAGCTTTTCGTTTGTCATCATCCAGCCTTCACCATCGGTTAAAACTTTGCCATAATCGTTGTAGCTCGACCAGTTCTTTATATAAACAAAGTCAGCGTCTTTCAGTGCCTCGTCCTGGTTTGTTGTAACGGTAGCGTTCTGCGTAAATTCATCTGCCAGATCATACCCTTCAGGGTGGGTAATTACCAACTCCATATCGGCCTGACCCATCCACTCAGCAAACGAGTTAGCCACACATTGCGGGATTGCTTTTACATGCGGTGCCCAGGTAAGTACTACTTTTGGCTTTCTGCCTGTTGGTTTTTGCTCTGTTATAGTTACCAAATCAGCCAGGCTTTGTAGTGGGTGGCGCGTAGCAGACTCAAGGCTTACAATTGGTATACCTGCATACTGAATAAATTGCTGCAGCAGCTGCTCACTGTAGTCTTCATCACGGTTCTGCAGTTTCGGGAAAGAGCGGATGCCTAAAATATCACAGTACTCGCCCATCACGGCAGCTGCTTCTTTGATGTGCTCTACGGTATTCCCGTTCATGATGGCTCCTTCCTGGGTTTCAAGTGCCCAACCTTCTTTATCCAAGTTCATCACCATCACGTTCATTCCCAGGTTTAGAGCGGCTTTTTGTGTGCTCAGGCGGGTACGCAGGCTAGGGTTCAGGAAGATCAGTCCCAGCGTTTTATTCTCGCCAAGATGCTTATACTTATAAGGGTTCTGTTTTAGGTGCAAGGCTTCGTTTACCAATTCTTGAAGATTGGCAACGTCCTGCACCGATGTAAACTTCTTCATCAAACTGCCTGTAATTCTACCTTTAAGAGAACGGATTCAAATGCCTCCAGGAATTTATGTACTTCTCGCGCTCCGATACACAGCGGCGGCAACAGGCGCAAAGTGTTTTTATCTGATGATGAGCCTGTAAAAATACCGTGCTCCTCCAGTAGTTGTTTGCGGATGCCTGCACAAGGTTGCTTCAGTTCCACACCTATCATCAAGCCTCTGCCACGTACTTCTTTAACACCCGGCAGATGGCGAAGCTGGTTCATTAATCTATTACCCATTTGGAGCGCATTTTCGATTAGGTTTTCCTGCTCCATCACCTCCAATACAGCCATTGCAGCAACACACGCCAGGTAGTTTCCGCCGAAGGTGGTGCCCAGCATGCCATGTTTTGCTTCAATTTCAGGAGAAATGAGTACGCCACCAACCGGAAAGCCATTTCCCATACCCTTTGCCATTGTGATCAGGTGCGGCTTTATGTCTTTGTTCTGATGCGCAAAGAAATGACCAGAACGGCCATAACCAGATTGCACCTCATCCAGGATCAGCAGCGCTCCAACTTTTTCGCAACCAGCTGCCAAAGCTTTCATAAACGCCACCTCAGGTATCTGCACACCGCCCACCCCTTGAATGCCTTCGATGATAACAGCTGCCAAATCCTGCCCATGCTCTTGTAGCGCATTGGCAAATGCACTGAGATCATTTAAAGGAAGAAAAATGATGTTATCCGTTTCGTTGATGGGTGCCTGAATTTTAGGATCGTCGGTAGCAGCCACAGCGGCAGAAGTACGACCATGAAAAGCCCCTTTAAAAGCGATTACCTTTTTACGCCCGGTATGGAAGGAGGCTAGTTTTAATGCGTTCTCGTTTGCCTCGGCACCGGAATTGCATAGAAACAGGCTGTAGTCGTCGTAGCCACTCATTTTGCCCAGTTTATTCGCAAGTTCCTGCTGCAGCGGCATTTTAACGGAGTTTGAATAGAAGCCGATGTCGTAGAGCTGACGGGCAATTCTTTTCACGTAGTGCGGGTGACTATGGCCGATAGAAATAACGGCATGGCCTCCATAAAGATCGAGGTAACGTTTGCCATTGTCGTCCCAAACATAAGCTCCCTGGGCTTTTACAGGCGTTATATCGAATAGCGGATATACATCAAACAGATTCATATTTGATAATTAGATATAAGAAGTAAGACAGTAAATGAAGTACTCAACGTACATATGTGTAATTGTTTATTGCTGTATTTTTAAATTGTTGCTTTCACGTTTTGTCATTTCGGACGCTCCTGATAAATCTGGAGTTTTTCATAACTCCGCAATATTTCAGATTTACGCCTTGCTCAAAATGAAAAACTGCTAGTTCGAATAATCAATAACCAGCCAAGAGTAACGAAATCAAAAAGCACTAGCCTTCAATTTCAACCCAGCCGTTTCATCCAATCCAAATAGCAGGTTCATATTTTGTACTGCCTGGCCCGATGCACCTTTCAACAGGTTATCAATCAGGCTAGTAATAATCAGATTATCGCCTTGTTTATCCAGGTGCAGCAGGCATTTGTTTGTGTTTATTACCTGCTTCAGGTCTGGTGTACTATCAGAAACGATTGTAAACGGGTGGCTTCTGTAGTAGCTTTTATACATTTGATTTACCTCATCAATACTTAAATCAGATTTAAGATAGCTAGTGCAAAGTATACCACGGGTAAACGGGCCCCGGTAAGGCACAAAGTTTATACTTGGCAGTTCCTGCTCCTGCAGGCCATCCAACGAACGGCGTATTTCGTTCAGGTGCTGGTGCTGTAGTACTTTATAATTGGAGATATTGCCGTCGCGCCAACTATAGTGTGAGGTGCTGCTAAAGCTCTGCCCTGCCCCGGTACTTCCGGTTATGCCGCTTACATGTACTTCCTCCTGAACTAGTTTCTGCTCCGCTAAAGGCAGTAAAGCGAGTTGTATGGCCGTGGCAAAGCAGCCAGGGTTAGCAATGTTCTGCGCCTGCTTTATCTGGTCACGCTGCAGTTCTGGCAAACCATATACAAAGTTTCTGTCAAAAGCCTCAACGGCAGCATCTTTTATACTTTCGCTCCAACGGAAATCCTGGCTAAGGTCAATGATTTTTATACTTTGTGGCAGGTTCTCAGCTTCTATAACCTTCTTCGCCTCGCCGTGTCCTACGCACAAAAACAGCACATCCACATCTGTTTGCAAAGTATCTGTAAAGCATAAATCAGTATCTCCCAACAGGTCTTTATGCGCCTCGTACACTGGCTTTCCTGCCTGGCTTTTGCTGTGCACGAAAGGTATCTCGACATGTGGGTGGTTTACAAGCAGGCGCAGCAGTTCGCCGCCGGTATAACCTGCGCCGCCTACAATGCCTGCTTTTATACTTACTTCGTTACCCATGCTTCTTCGGTGTTATTTACGCTGTGGTATAGTTTTGTTTGGTTGCCAAAGATCTTGGCAAAGCCTTTCACGTCGTCTGAGGTCCAGGCGCGGTTCATTTCGCCGTAGCTGCCAAACTTGTCGCTCATCAGGTCGTGTGTACTCTCGATGCCCTCTACCTGGAAGCGGTATGGTGCCAGCAGCACGTATACTTTACCAGTCACGTTATGCTGCGTACTCTCCAGAAATGCCTCAATGTCGCGCATGGTTGGGTCTAGCAACTGACCTTCGTGCAACCAGTTGCCGTACCAGGCCGAAAGCTGATCTTTCCAGTACAGCTGCCACTTGGTTAGCACGTGCTTCTCCAACGTATGGTGCGCCTTGATAATGACCATCGGAGCTGCAGCCTCAAAACCAACACGGCCTTTTATACCGATGATGGTATCACCAACGTGAATATCACGGCCAATGGCAAAAGGTGCGGCGATTGCCTGTAGTTGCTGAATTGCCTGTACAGGAGTTTCATACTTTTCTTCGTTGATGCCAACCAGTTCCCCTTTCTCAAAATGCAGCGTTACGCGTTCTGGATCATGTTTGCTTAACTGTGTTGGGTAAGCCTCTTCGGGCAATGGCAGGTTTGATGTAAGGGTTTCTTTACCGCCCACAGATGTGCCCCAAACTCCTTTGTTGATGGAGTATTGCGCTTTAGAAAAATCCATTTCCACGCCGTGCTGCTTCAGGTACTCAATCTCTTCTTCACGCAACAAACATTTGTCTCGGATTGGAGTGATAATCTCTACCTCTGGTATAAGCGCCTGAAATACCATGTCAAATCGAACCTGATCGTTGCCTGCGCCTGTGCTGCCGTGCGCCACAAAATCAGCGTCTATACTTTTAGCATGCTGCGCAATGGCAATAGCCTGCGTAACGCGTTCTGCACTCACACTTAGCGGGTACACGTTGTTCTTCAGTATATTTCCAAACACGAGGTACTTAATACAACTGTTGTAGAAGTTTTGCGTCTCGTTCAGGTGCGTGTGCTGCTTTACACCCATGGCGTACGCACGGCGCTCAATCTCCTGCAGCTCCTCTTCCGAAAATCCGCCTGTATCAACTATAGCTGAGTAAACTTCAAGGCCTAACTCCTGGGCCAGGTAAATGGCACAATATGATGTATCTAAACCGCCGCTGAAGGCTAAAACTACTTTTTTCATTTGGCTACTGTTACTTAAGAAGCATTACGCTCGTTGTTATTTACATTCTGCTGGCCAGGCCGCATACGGTGGCGCATCCAGCGGTCATTTATACTTATCACCTTAGCAGCTGACTGCTTCACAGGCGTTGGTTTCTCCTCCTTTTGCACTACCGGCAAAGGCATAAAGTTCTCTTCTTTGGCAGGATCGTACAGCATAGCAGTACAAAGGCAATTTGTGCGATTTTTGCTTTGCAGTATTTCAAAGTTTACGCAGCTGCGACAGCCTTTCCAGAATTCTTCATCATCGGTAAGTTCGGAGTATGTTACGGGCTTATATCCAAGGCCGGAGTTGATGCGCATTACTGCCAAGGCTGTAGTCAGACCAAAGATTTTAGCATCCGGATATTTAGTGCGTGAAAGCTCAAATATTTTCTGTTTAATCTGGCGAGCCAAGCCACTCTTGCGCAGCTCCGGCGACACAATTAGCCCAGAGTTAGCCACATATTTGCCGTGGCCCCAGGTTTCGATATAGCAGAAGCCAGCCCAATTACCATCTGGATGTAAAGCAATTACAGCTTTACCTTCCATCATTTTAAGGGAGATATAATCCGGAGAACGCTTGGCTATACCGGTTCCTCGCGCCTTTGCAGAAGACTCCATCTCATCGCAAATCTGCAATGCATATATCACGTGCTGCCCACTGGCAACAGTTACAATGAAATCGGATTGATTCATTTAAAATGGTAATAAAAATACCCTGCTGTGTGTAGGCACAGCCCAATACATAAAAAAGATTTAATGGCATGAATACAGTTGACCGGGGTAAGTATGACTTACACTAAATGCAAAACCGTAATCAGAATATTGTGGAAGATGACTACCGCATAGGTAGTCAGATGTACTGCAGGCTAACGCCTGTAGCGGACCGCAGGTGTAATGGCCCTAAAAACTATCCTTGCTGCAAGAATAGAAAAAGTCGCACCCTCCATGGCTGGAGCATGATTTATCAATGCTGATAAAGACGACGTTTTTTTCATTTCTTTGTTTAACTGCTAGGTATACTTATACCTTTATTTCGCTGCAAAGTTTTCAGAATAGTTTTATTATATCCAAATGGTTCGTCAAAAAAAGAAGAAAATTAATATAGTCTATTCTTTTTGTTTAATGTGGGTAACATTCTAAACACTATCAAATTAAATTTCGCTGTCGCTATTGAGGTATAAAAGCTAACTTGCAGCTTTATCTAAACTATAGGTGCTGCACCTGTAGGTGGTTAATTAGCAATCATGAAAAATATTTCTTTAAGAGTAATAATCGGTATCCTTTTTTCGGCAATTGGCTTAGCATCTCTGCTTATTACACAACAAGCGCTAACGGCGGCAGTTTGGCTAAGCTTTGGCAACGGACTTATACTTTCTGACCTGCGCTTAACTGGAGTGGACGAAAAAGGAAATGTATATCAAAAGCCTATCCCAAAAGCCCGAACAATTACTGCAATACTTCTTATTGTTTTTGCCGTGCTGTTGCTTTTTTTCCAAATGTTCCTGGATTACAGTGAAGCCACTGCTGCCTAGGCTAGTGCTTAAATGCGGCTTTGAAGCACAAAATCTACATCAATTACCTGCTGATTTCTTTTAAGTCTAAGCCTTATTTTACGTCCGGGCTTGCTGTCAAAAATATTTAACACCTCCGGTAGCTGAAGTTCATTGCAGTCCTGGCCATTGATGTTAATTATTTGGTCACCGGGCTGTATGCCTACATGCTTTGCTGGAGTGTTGTCTGTAACGTTTGAAACGATGTACAGTTTAGTACCCGGCAACGGTGTTGCTATTTCGAAGCCTGCAAGGTTGTAATTGAAAGGCTTTTTGTACTTGCTGTTAGGTATAAGTGTAAGCTTGTTGTGCGGATAATCAAGTATAACGGTAAACCTGTTTAAAATATCAGAGCCTAAATTACCGTTTCGGTTGGCAATGTTTAAGGCAAGTTTAATGGCTTCTTCGTCGGGATATGCAGCGGGCAGGTCAAATAATTCATACTTGCCTAACACAAAAGCATCTAACCTCCCGATTTTACCATGAATATCACCGCCGAGGCCACGGCCAATATAAGTGTCAAGTACTTTAGGAGGTAAGGTAAGTTTGCTGTTGGTGGGCAGGTAAAGAGAAAGAGTGTTACTGGCACCTGTATCGAGTACCAATTTAACATTTAGAGTATCGCCGTTTTGCTGCCGCACTTTGCCTTGTACATACGCCTTGTTTCCCTCAATCATCAAAGGAAATTCCTCTGCTTTTCGCTTCTTTTTGAGCTTCGTGTCTGGTGAATAAAGTGTTAAGATCTTTGTTGCGTAATTTATCTTAACAATAAAATTCTTGAATATATCATACCCTATTATTCCGTGCACAGGCATTCCCATACGGTGCGACAGGTTAAAAACATCCTCCATCAGCACATACACCTGGTGGTTATCACCTTGTATGCCAGGCATAGACATTACATTGCCACTTGAAAACAATGCTTCTACTTTATGTCCAGATCCAAGACCTTGTAAGGTTATTTTGTCTGCTGCGTTAAGGCTAAAGGCATCTGAGTAATAAAGTCGTGTGATTAAGGTATTACGTACACCTGAGTCTAAGATAAAGTTGAGAGGCTGAGAATCGTTGATCTGAACAGGTATAATAATCAGGTTATGGACCAAATTGAATGGAATATTTACCTTCTTCTTTCCTGAGGTAAAATATACCGTATCACGTTCGTACTTCTGCTGTAACTGTGCTTGCACAAATAACGGCATCAATAAGAAACAAAGACAAAGCAGTATAAGGAAACCAGCTCTTGCCATACGATAGGTATAATTATGAGATTAAATTGTAAGCTCACTTTAATAATACGCAGAACAACTTAAAACGTCAACAACTATTCGTGCTGTCCTTCAATTAATTATATCCGCTACTTGTAACATAGCATAAGAAAATACAAATGGTTAATTTTTAAGCTGAGGAAGGAAACCAAGTATGAACTGGCATACCATTTATACTTTATTGCTTGATTTAAAACACAATCAGTATTAGTAGTAAAAATCAAAAAATTGATTAAATAATTAATTAATGCGATTGCATTAACGGCTTTGTTACACGTATAATTCTTTATGGAATTATTAGTTTTTCTTCTGATAATAGCCTCTGCAGGAGTTGTATATCTGATAAATGCTGTTTACAGGAAAAATAAAAAGCCTGAGAAAAAGCATTTTGATCACTACTGGTAAGCTGTATTAAATGTCTTTTGTATTGCTGCTATTTTAAGCGTACACCTGTTCTTGATTAACAGATAATAACGTCTTAAATTTTGGTAGACTTCCTTTTTTTACCATACCTACCTGGATAGACTATCTTAAATTGAACTGATCTAATAATTAACTTCTTTCCTGTTATAAATTATACATTGCTGGCATTGCCAACTGGCAAGGTTATTTGCACAAAAGCATAACGCAAATATTTGCATTCAATAGCCTTAAATCCATAAAACCGCATATTTACTTAATTTTCCAACAATTTTTGAGTATCTTCAAGTATAACCTACTTTCTCTTATTTGAGAGTAATTATACTTTTCTGATACATGCACTATATAGATTTATCCATCTTTGCGGTATATATGCTCGCAATGCTTGGAGTTGGCTATTACTTTCTTAAAAAAAACCAAGGCGCTGAAGATTACTATGTTGGTGGCCGATCGATGAGCAGCGGACACATTGGCTTATCGGTGGTAGCAACAGATGTAGGCGGTGGTTTTTCTATTGGCTTAGGCGGTCTTGGTTTTGCGATGGGATTGTCTGGATCCTGGATGTTGTTTACCGGACTACTAGGTGCCTGGCTTGCGGCAGTATTCCTGATACCGAAAGTAAAAGAGAATCCAGCCTTTGCCAACTTCATGACATTCCCCCAGATTTTCGGGCATTACTTTAATGCAAGGGTTGCTTTGTTGGCAGGTATTATTTCTGCGATAGGCTATACCGGCTTCACAAGCTCTCAGATTTTAGCAGGGGCCAAATTAGCCAGCGGCACTTTTCAAGACCTCGACCTAAACACTGCTTTACTTGTTATGGGAATTATGGCGGTGGTTTATACTGTTATGGGCGGCCTGAAAGCGGTAATTTACACCGATACCATACAATGGGCTATACTTATGGGAGGTCTGATCTTTATTGGCATCCCCGTTTCTTTCCTGGCTGTTGGCGGTGGTTTGCAAGGCATGACGTTCAGCCAGCTTACAGACCTTGATTTTATTGCAGCCCAGTCTGGCAGAAGTATGGCTGCAATCCGATCTACCCTCCCCCCCGAATTTCTAAGCTTAACTAATATTTCCTGGCAGCAAATCGTGAACTGGGGCATCACCATTATTCCAATTTGGTTTGTAGGCATGACGCTGTACCAACGCATTTACGCCTGCCGCGATGTAAAAACAGCTAAACGCGCCTGGTACATTGCAGGATTATTTGAGTGGCCAATTATGGCTTTTATGGGCGTGAGTCTTGGTATTTTGGCACGAGTGGCTGCTGAACAGGGTATGTTTGATAACCTGGTAGCAGGAGGCGCAGTAGATCCTGAAACCGGACTGCCGATGCTGCTGCGCTCAGTACTACCTGTAGGCTTAATGGGGCTAATGTTATCCGCATACTTTTCAGCTATACTATCTACTGCCGATAGCTGCCTCATGGCTTCATCGGGCAATATTGTAACAGACGTAATAAGCCACTTCCGTAAAATAGACCCCGAATCACCCTCCACCTTGCGCCTTTCGCAGTTGGTAACGCTGCTGGTAGGTGCCTTTGCACTTTGGTTAGCCACTATGATGACTAACGTGCTGGACCTGATGCTCTACTCCTACGCCTTTATGGTATCAGGTTTATTTGTGCCGGTGCTGGGGGCACTATTTTGGAAAAAGCGAAGTAGTGTAGCTGCTTTCTGGGCTATGCTGATGGGTGGAGTAGTTACAGTGGTACTGCAGGTATTTATGTTGGATGCCAGTGCAACTCAAACAGATATAACTTTACTGGCACATCAACTCCAACCATACTTTGCAGAAGCCGTAAGTTTAGAGGCTTTAACCGCAACGGAAATGCATGCACTTGTTAGCCAAACACTAGCAGCAAACAGTATTGTGCAGCTGCCGGTGGCGGGGCTTATTAAGCTACCTTATAACCTCGACCCTAACTTATTTGGTTTAACAACTTCCGCAGTCTTATACTTTACGTTAACTATACTATATCCTAATAAACACAAAAACAGAAAATGGCAGAAAACAACACCGTCAGCTACATCATCTTTACACCAGGCAACCATTCAGAATTAAACCAAGACGAAGTGCTTGATTTTCTTTTTGAGCACCTAGACGAGTACGGCGATCAGCGTGCCGATATAGCTAAATGTATGGATTATGCCCTTTCTTCCGCAGAAGGAAAAGGTGGCTCTGTAGTAGTTGCCCGTGAACATGACAAAGTAGTTGGCGCGCTGATTATGAACAACACCGGCATGAGTGGCTACATACCTGAAAATATACTTGTTTATGTAGCGGTACACAACAGCCAGCGTGGAAAAGGCGTAGGTAAAAAACTTGTACAGCTGGCAATAGATAATACCACTGGCAGTATTGCCTTGCACGTAGAGCCACAGAATCCGGCAAAATACCTTTACGAGAAACTTGGCTTTACAAACAAATACTTAGAATACAGACTTCACAGATAGAAAATGGCAGTTTTAAAACTGTATCACGAAAAGTTACAACACAATTATAACCACCTCGATAAGGTGTTTAAGGAGCACGGTATAGACTGGGGCATTGTTACCAAACTTTTGTGTGGCAACGAGCTTTTCTTAAAAGAGGTGCTTGCTCTTGGAGTGAAAGAAATACATGACTCCAGGGTTACAAACCTAAAGGCTATTAAAAAGGTAGCCCCGCAAGTGCAAACAGTGTACATCAAACCAGCTCCCAAACAAAGTATACCCGATATCATACAGTATGCCGACGTTAGTTTCCAGACGGAGTATGAAATTATAAAACTACTCTCAGAGGAGGCAGTGCGGCAAAATAAACTGCACAAGATCATTATCATGATTGAGATGGGTGATCTGCGTGAAGGTGTGATGGGAGAAGAACTGGTTAGTTTCTACGAGAAAGTTTTCGAACTGCCGGGCATTTCAGTTATCGGTTTAGGTGCCAATTTTAATTGCCTGCATGGTGTAATGCCAACCCGCGATAAGCTTATTCAGCTCAGCTTGTACAAGCAGATTATCGAAGCAAAATTTAACCGTACAATTCCGTGGGTTTCGGGGGGGACCTCTGTAACTATACCGTTGCTATTTAACCACCAGATGCCGCAGGGTATCAACCATTTCCGAATTGGTGAGGCGCTGTTCTTTGGCTTGAATCTTTTTACCGGCGAAACATTTGAGGGTATGTACAACGATGTGTTTGAGCTCTTTACTGAAATTATTGAGCTGACTGAGAAGCCCATGATACCCAGCGGTATGTTAGCCGAGAATCCAAGCGGCGAAAGCTTTGAGGTAGATGAAAGCCTTTATGGAAAAACTTCACACAGAGCTATACTTGATGTAGGTTTACTTGATATCAACCCAAAATTCCTCATACCAAAAGATGAAAGTATGAGTGTGATTGGAGCCAGTTCTGATATGCTGGTTGTAGAGCTTGGCGAGAATAAGCATAACTACAAAGTAGGCGATATGCTACGCTTCGACCTGCGCTATATGGGCGCCCTGAGCATACTTAATTCAAGGTATATAGCAAAGGAAGTTGTACGGAAAGATTGAAGTTAAACTACTGTTAACCATGTCTAACAGCATAGCATCTATACATTTGCAGGATAGCTTTTCTGCAAATGTATAGATGCCTAAAACTTGGCACTGGCTTAAGATGAAGATTGGCCCCTGATCTCCTTATAGTGATTTAAATTTTAAAAATATCGGACTTAAGCTCCACCTCATCAACTGCTAAATTTAAACCATTCCAGGCGCAATCACGTCCTTAACAGGAAGATAATATCATATACCTATATCTTGTTACATGCCTAAGTCATCACTTATACGCCGTATAGCTTATCCTTTACAAGAGTTCTTGCGTGCCGAGGCATTTAGTGGCATCCTGCTGATGTTTATTACGTTGGTTGCACTTGCCTGGGCAAACTCACCATGGTCTGAAAGTTACATAGACACCTGGAACACAGTATTAACTATTCAACTGGGTGAATTCGGTATCTCTAAAGCGGCAATACTCTGGATAAATGATGGCTTAATGGCAATCTTCTTTTTTGTGGTAGGCCTGGAGATAAAGCGCGAAACCATGATTGGGGAACTGTCGAGTTTCAGAAGCGCCGCATTTCCTGTGATGGCTGCCATTGGCGGCATGGTTGTGCCAGCTGGAATTTTTGTGCTGCTAAACCAAGGGCAGCCAAGCTTCGATGGATGGGGTATACCAATGGCTACAGATATCGCATTTGCCATTGGCATACTTTCTCTGTTAGGTAACAGAGTGCCACTTTCGCTTAAGCTGTTTTTGGTTGCCTATGCCATTGTAGATGATATCGGTGCTGTGCTGGTAATAGCTCTGTTTTATACTTCAGAACTTAGCTTGCTAAGCCTGTGGATCGCCTTACTAGTGTTCGGTATCTTGCTTATCCTTAATGCGCTGCGTGTTCGCAACATCCTTATCTATTCTATATTCGGTTTGGTAATGTGGGTGGCTTTTCTCAAATCAGGTGTGCATGCAACAGTTGCCGGCATTTTACTTGCCGTTACTGTACCAGGTCGTTCCAAAATAACAGAGGGAGATTTCATATCCAGTACCGATACAATTTTGGGGGAGTTGCATGCAAGGCATACTGCCAAACTGCCTCCTACAGAGGGGTATGCCGAAGAAGATTTTCAGGCAGCTATCCGCACTATCGAAAGTAACTGCGAAGAAGTAGCATCCCCTATGCACAGGCTGGAGCATTCGCTGCATCCGTGGGTAGCTTATGCCATTATGCCAATATTTGCATTAGCCAACGCCGGAATTCTAATCAATTCAGATTTAACAGACGGTTTCTCAAACCCGCTTTCATGGGGTATCATATTAGGCTTAGTTATCGGTAAACCCATTGGGATTGTAATTTTTGCAGTTATAGCTTCCGTTAGCCGACTTGCCCGCAAGCCAGCAGCATATTCTTGGATGCAACTAATTGGGGTGTCTTTTGTAGGCGGTATTGGTTTTACGATGGCGATTTTTATAGCGAACCTGGCATTTGCCGGCTCTGGGTTTCTACCTCAAGCCAAACTTGCTATTTTATGTGCCTCCCTTTTAGCAGGCGTAGCAGGATATCTTATACTTCGTTTTGCCGGTAAAAACGAGCCGGATTCGCAATAAGTAACCTTACATTATACTTTACAGCTTTGTTAAAACGAAGAAGAGCACAAACATTCAAGGTTTGTGCTCTTCTTCGTTTAATAATTTATTGCCATCCGAGATTAAGAAAGAAGCGCATCTAAGAAGCCCACTTCTTCATTTTGCATCTTAAACACCAGCAATGGAATATCCATATCGCGGCGCAGAACTTTTTCGGTTACGCTGCCCAACACAAAATAAGCAGCGGCCGTCATACCTTTAGCGCCTATCACCAACATATCGGCACGCACACGCTTTGCCTCCATTACTGCCAACTCCCCAATATCATCCTCGTCTTCTTTTCTTACCAGCACAAATTCTGCCCTATCTCGTAATTCCGGAAACTTACTTAGCAGGTTATCATACTTTTCCTGAGCAAAACCACGCATGCGCTTATCAAATTCTTCGTAGCTCATGCCAAGCGTTCTGTAACCAGTTGGCACCTCGTATACATGAAGGCAGTAAACGCGGGCCTGTGGCCTGTTCAAGGCAGAGTGCAGTACCCGGTTAAGCGCCATTTCGCTGTATTCAGAAAAATCAACACTCACCATAATGTTGTTTAGCTTAGGATCAGCTGTTTCCGGAACAAATAAAACACCTGTTTTACCTGTGCGCAGTATCTTCTGGGCAAGCACGCCACTGCCACGCAGGCGTAATTTTCTGCCTACCAGCATTAGGTCGGCTTGTTTTACTTTCGTCCAGTGCAGTAGGTTCTTTAGCGGCGACCCCTCCTCTACCAGTACTTCGTATTCTGTATTTACTCCCTTAAAGGCAGGCTCCACTGCACCTAAAATTACTTGCCGCAGATTCTCATCAGCAGGTAATTCTGGTCGCTCTATTCCCTTTAGTATCTCATGAGGTATCTCAAGGCTCTTTTCAACATGTATAAAGTATACTTTTTCAATCTGCAGTTCGGCACACATAAAAGCAGCATACGTTATAAGTGTACCATCCATGGGTGTTAGGTCCAGGCCTACCATTAGTCGTTTTATCGTATTCATGGTATTGGGGGTTGAGGTGGAAATTATGGATAGCAGGTAGCAAAGCATGTTTTTTGCAACCTATTACCCGCATCTATGTACTAGTGTCTAATTACATACGGTACTTACCAAAGATATATACAAAAAAGGTATTTTACATGTTGATCATACTGTTAACCTGTTTTTTAATAGCCTTTTTGGCTCCGTGGCTTTTCAAATTGCTGCGTAGCTATGTGGTGGTACCCATGGTCCTACTTCCGGCTGGTATTTTTGCCTACTTATGCTCTCTTTTGCCTACCGTAGTGGCCGGAAACTCAGTGATGCAGGTATATAAATGGGTGCCTTCTTTAAACATTAACCTGCAGTTCCGGCTAGATGGATTAAGCCTTTTATTCGCCCTGCTCATTTCCTTCTTTGGAGCATTGGTAATGCTGTACTCAGCTGGTTATCTTAAAGACCACAAACTGCTCGGGCGGTTTTACCTGATACTTACCCTTTTTATGGCAGCCATGCTTGGGCTGGTTACATCAGATAATTTTTTCTGCCTGTTTTTATTCTGGGAAATCACAAGTATAACCTCTTACCTGCTAATTGGTTTCGAAAGCAATTCAACTAAAGCAAGGGCTTCCGCTTGGCAGGCACTGCTGGTAACAGGTATGGGCGGCCTTGCCTTAATGGGCTGTTTTATACTTATTACCCTTGCCACAGGAAGTATTACGTTTAGCCAATTACTGTTACAGCCCAAAATTTTAGAAGCTCATCCATACTTTATGCCGGCCCTGCTGTTGCTGCTGCTTGGGTGTTTTACCAAGTCTGCTCAGTTTCCATTTCATTTCTGGCTCCCTAACGCTATGGCAGCGCCTACTCCGGTAAGCGCCTACTTGCACTCTGCTACCATGGTAAAAGCAGGCATATACCTGCTGGCACGCCTAACACCAGTATTTACAGGTTCGGAAGTTTGGGAGTATACCCTTATTGCAACCGGAGGTGTAACGGCAGTCTTGGGTGCTTTTCTGGCCTTGCAGCACACCGACATGAAAGCCATACTTGCCTATACTACCATTAGTGCTCTGGGTCTGATCGTACTAATGCTGGGCATAGGTACGACCGATGCATTGACGGCCATGCTTGTATTCCTGCTGGCCCATGCGCTATACAAGGGTACACTTTTTTTGGCAGCGGGTGCCATAGACCACAGCACAGGCACCCGTGTAATAACTAAGTTAAACGGCCTTGCCAAGGCTATGCCTTTTACTGCAGTGGCAACTACGTTGGCTGCACTGTCTATGGCAGGTGTAATGCCCTTTTTCGGATTTATTGGAAAAGAACTATTGTATGCGGCAGCTCTTAAAAGCGAGCTCTATGTGTGGGTAGTTTTCGGATTTACGTTTATAGCAGGGGTTGCTTATGTCACAGTGGCACTATTGCTGGCATATGGTATTTTCTGGCATAAGCCTAAGCATCCAACTAAAGTCGCTCATCCTCCTGGGTTAAAGTTATACTTGCCTCCGCTTATACTCGCAATCTTGGGTGTAGCATTTGGTCTGGCCCCGCAATTCTTTATAACACAGCTATTAGCTAGTGCTGCACAAAGTATAACCGGCAGTGGCATTGTACAGTTAAAGCTCAGCCTTTGGCATGGATTTACCGCTGAATTGGTCTTCAGTTTGGTTACGCTTCTGCTGGGGTTGTTGCTGTACTTATACAGATCATCCCTTAAGAGTTTTGTGCCTGTATTAGCACCAATTTATAAATGGGGTCCTAATAAACTTTACCAAAAATCTTTTGATGGCTTTCTGCATTTTGCTAAAAAGTTTACTAGTACCATTCAAAACGGTAACCTAAGGCGCTACATTATTTACATGGTGCTGTTTTTTTCGGTGCTGCTGATGTATGTTTTCTGGCTTGAGACGCCACACATTTTATTCAGAACAAGAGCTCAACTCCTGCAACAGATACCTTTCCATGAGGTAGTGGTATTTGTGCTGATTACAGCAGCACTTCTATTTTTGCTAGGTACGCGTTCGCGGCTTACCTCCATTGTTGTGATGGGGCTAGTCGGATACTCTGCTGCCCTTATTTACATTTTATTCGGTGCCCCTGATGTAGCTGCTACCCAGTTCCTGATCGAAACACTAACAGTGGTGATCTTTGTTATGCTGCTCCACAAATTACCTGCATTTACGTATCTGTCCCATCAATTTAGAAAGTATAACTACATCGCAATTTCAGTCTTATTCGGTGTAGTTATGACCTATACCATGCTGCTGGTGCAAGACCACGGTGTCGACTCAGAATTGAAAGAGTATTATGGCAAAGTCAGCTATGCGGAAGCACGTGGCCGTAATATAGTTAACGTGATCCTGGTTGATTTCAGAGCGTTGGATACATTAGGAGAAATAACGGTGTTGGCAGTGGCTGCGCTGGGAATGTTTGCCCTGCTGCGCATGAAACCCGAGAAAGAAGATAAACTATGAGAACACTCATATTTGCTACAGCCATACGCATTATAACACCATTGTTCATTGTATTTTCTGTTTACATACTGGTGCGCGGACACAATCACCCTGGAGGCGGATTTATTGGAGGCTTAATCGGCTCAATCGCCTTTGTTTTTCATATTCTGGCGCATGGCACCCGGCAAACTGCCAAATCATATTTTAGTTTTACCTTCTACAAGTATGATCGCAAGCCTAACCATAGTAGGATGCACCATGCACTAAGGCTGCTGCGTAAAAACGTATTGCGCAATAAAGCAGAGAAGCCAAAATCTATCTGGAACTACTATCCTCAACGCCTCAAACCAGCATACATTATGGCATTTGGGTTACTTGTTGCTGTTAGCAGTGGCTTAATTGGCCTATTAAACGGTAAGCCTTTTATGGCTGCGTATTGGTTGGATGCCAAGATTCCGTTTATAGGCTCTGTTGGTACACCGTTGCTTTTTGATGCAGGCGTATACTTTCTGGTAATAGGTATGGTACTTAAAATGGTGTTTACAATGGCTAAAGATTAATTGTGTTATGGAAATCCTGCTCCCTTTTCTTACCGGCATTTTGTTTTCAGTAAGTATGTACTTTATAATCCATCGCCACTTGTTTAAGCTTATACTTGGGCTTATACTTTTTGGGCTGGCAACTAATCTTTTCCTTTTTGTGGTAGGCGGCATGAAACGCGGCGGAATTGCCATTATCAGCCAGGGAAACGACGTACCTGTAGAGCCTTACGCAGACCCGGTGCCACAGGCACTGCTGCTCACCGCCATCGTTATTGGATTCGGAATCCAGGCTTTTTCCATTGTGCTCATCAAGCGGGTGTACCAAGCATTCAAATCTAACAACATGGATAAACTAAACAACAACGAGAAAATCTGACCAGCACCTAAGCCATGCCAGCTAACCTACTCCTGATCGCGCCCTTGCTATTACACCTGGTAGGTGCTATTGCGTGTGTCTTTCTATGGAGGTTTGTAAGATTGCAAACAGTAGTAGTGGCAATTGTTCAGATAACGTTTGTAGGCATATCAAGCCTGATGCTGCAACAAGTGCTCACGCAGGGTATTCAGGTTACACAGATCGGCAATTGGCATGCACCCTTTGGGATAACACTGGTGGCAGATATCATAGCGGCTTTGCTGCTGTTAACTACAAGTATAGCCGGTTTGGCCGTGTTTATGTTTGCGCATGTTGCCCTTGATATCACTCGTAAGCGGTTTGGCTACTTTCCTCTTTTCCTGCTGCTGCAGATGGGTGTAAGCGGTGTATGCTTAACAGGAGACATATTTAACCTTTATGTGTGGTTTGAGGTGCTGCTTATCTGCTGCTTTGCCCTGATCGCGTTAGGCACCCGTAAAACACAAATGGAGGGCGCCCTTAAGTATGTCACGATTAACTTTATTGCATCCGGGTTGCTGCTTACAGGAATTGGGGTAATGTATGCTTTATACGGCGCGCTTAACTTGGCACGCATAGCCGAAATTGTACGAGACACCCACGAAAATGCCCACCTGCTGGTGCTGCCAGGTATTTTCTTTTTAATAGGTTTCGGTATAAAATCGGCTATCTTTCCGCTGTTTTTCTGGTTGCCTGCCTCCTACCATACTCCTCCTATTGGTATCTCTGCTTTTATTGCCGGCGTCATTTCTAAAATTGGCGTTTATACTTTGCTGCGCTTATACACCCTGATTTTCTCTGCAGAAATAGGTTTTGCCCAACCATTGCTGCTTGTTCTGGCAGGACTAACCATGGCAGTGGGCGTTATTGGAGCAGCTGCTCAAGTTGACTTCCGTAAAATTTTATCCTTTCACATCATTAGCCAGATTGGGTACATGCTGATGGGCCTTGCGATATATACACCGCTTGCCGTTGCAGGAAGTATATTTTTTGTGATCCATAACATGCTGGTTAAAACAAATCTGTTCCTGGTTAGTGGCGTGGTTGCACACAGGCATCATTCATTTTCATTGTCAAGATTAGGTGGTGCTTATCTGCGGCACCCTTTCCTGAGTATCATGTTCCTGTTATCAGCGTTATCACTGGCTGGGCTGCCGCCACTGTCAGGGTTCTGGGGAAAGTTAATGCTGGCCAAAGGAGGTTTAGAAGCAGGCAACTATATATTGGTGGGTACTTCGCTGGGGGTTAGTTTGGTTACGCTCCTTTCCATGACAAAAATTTGGAACGAAGTGTTTTGGAAGCCAAGGTCTACCAGGCTGAAAATGGCGCTAAAAGAGACTACAAGCACCTACGCCTCCTATTTTCCTGTAGTTTTTTTACTGGTTTTTATACTCGCGCTTGGCTTTTATGCCGAGCCTGTCATTAAGCTCTCCCTACAGTCTTCGGAGCAGCTCATGCACAGCGAAAATTATATCGATGCCGTACTTAAAAGTAATACAATACCAGTAGAACCTCCGTCAAGCCCATGAAATTATTCTTTCTGCACTCCGCCATTGCTTTTTTTGCGGCCTATTTGCTTACACACCAGGAGCCGCCGTTATTGCCATACAGTGCCTTTTCGGCAGCGTTTGTTTTTCTGGTTATTTTTTGGAGCCTTTGGCTTACCACCTGGTTATACAATAAAAGCTATTTCCGTAAAATGCCGAAGGCACTCACCTTTTCGGCCTACTTTATGAAAGAATTCTTTGCGGCAAACCTTAAAATCGCTTATGATATACTTACGCCACAATATCATATGAGGCCGAGTGTGATAGCGCTGCCCCTGTCGGTTAAAACGGATTTCGAGATAACCTTGCTCGCCTGCATGATCACCCTTACTCCTGGCACTTTGAGCATAGACGTTAGTGATGACCATAAGGTATTGTATATCCATGCATTGTATACAAAAGGCAGCGACATGAACGAGTTAAAAATGTATATAAAAAACGGATTTGAACGCCGAATATTGGAACTAACCAGATGAGCCTATTCCAGATTACCCTTACTATTGCCATGGCAGTTTTAAGCCTGTGCCTGCTGCTAACCGCTGTTAGATTTGCCATAGGTCCTACACTGCCAGACCGCATCACAGCCTTCGATCTGATTGTAGCCAATGTTATCGGAATAATAGCTATTTACACTGAGTTCAGTGGCAACGAAGATTTTATAGATGTAGCCATTATACTTTCTTTATTTGGATTTTTAGGCTCTGTAACGTTTGCTTATTACATCATGAAAATCAACAACAGCTAAGCTTATGGACGAACTAGATATGCAAATAATAAAGGAAATTGTAAGCTGTGTATTTATACTACTCGGCGTATTCTTGATGCTCATTGCAACCGTTGGCCTGTTACGTTTTCCTGACTTTTATACGCGTATGTCAACCATCACGAAAGGGGCATCGCTAGGCGTTGGGCTTATTTTGCTTGGACTTGGCATATACTTTAACCAACCGGATATTATGCTGAAGGTGCTTGCCATCATCGCCTTCATATTTATTACCTCTCCGGTAGCAGCACATGTTATTGCCAGAACGGCCGTACGCAGCCACTCCCCTTTCTGGGACAAGACAAATTTGGAAGAGTTTAAAGGATATATAGAGAAAGTTCACCTGGACAAAGTAAAAAACCATGATCGGTATAAAGAGGACGAAAAGCTGAAAAATATGACTAGTGGTGGTGATGGTAGCGTATAAAAGGCCTGATGGAGGTGGCATACGTATCAAAAGAATCTACGGAGTGTAGTAAGTGATCAGGGTAGGTAAGCGCTGTTAATCGGCCACCAAAAACACACCCGGTGTCAATATTGATGGTATTATTTCGCCATAAGGGTTCATGCACAGGCGTATGACCGTACACTACAATTGCTTTACCGCAATACTCTGCCGCCCAGTCCAGGCGAATTGGTAGGCCATGCTCGTCTGTATCTCCAGTGGTAGGTCCATAAAGACAAAGGTCGCGCACATCCCTGTTATTCCTTCCATGATGGTGTTCTTCCAGGCCTGCATGTGCAACAACCAAACGTCCTTCGTCCAATATAATATGGTGGGGCAGCTCAGCCAGGAACAACTTCATACGCTCCTTAAATTTTGTATCATAGCTTTTCAACTGCTCCACAGTTACCTCTAGTCCATGCCTTACACGCACGCTACGGCCTTGCAGCATACGCAGTAGTTTATCGTCGTGGTTGCCGCTTACACAGTATGCCAATCCAGCATCTACCATGTCCATTACCAGGCGCACTACTTCCGGTGAGTTTGGTCCTCTGTCTACTAAATCTCCAACAAATAATATGATACTCTCATCGGTACGCCTTATCTCGTATCGTTGCTGTTCCTGGTTAAAGTTGATCTCAAAATTAAGTTGCTCAAGCAAGGCCACAAGTTCTCCGAAGCACCCATGCACATCTCCTATAATATGAAAAGGGCCGTGAAGTTCAGGTAACTCCATAATTTGGTGTTTAGTCTTTGCTTGTTTACTCATACATGAATCTCCGTCTGCTGCTGTTGTAAGTATTAGTCCTGTAATTAAACCTGCCAAAAATATTATTTGTTATGCGCCGCAGGTTAATTTTATGTTATATAAAGGGTAGATTTACAAACTTTAGGTTGAGTATGCCCGTTGTTCTGCTTAATTTGCAAGCTTGTTAACCTTTTCGTTTTCAGACTACCCTCTGAAATGCCTTACATCAAAAAATTTAAAATACCACTTCTCTGGCTGCGCCGCCATACTTCCGATAGGGAATTTATGCTTGTATCGAGTGTACTGGTAGGGCTTACAGCCGGTTTGGCCGCCGTTGTGCTAAAATCGCTGGTGCACTACATACACCTGCTGCTTGCTTACGGTAACCGCCTGCTCGATCAGCCTTATTGGCTAGTGGTTTTTCCGCTCATTGGTATACTGCTTACCGTTTTTCTGGTGCGGGTGATGTTTAATGGGCGCATAGGCCGGGGTACAGCAAATATCCTGTTCAACATCTCCCAGAAATCAAGTATAGTAGAGCGGCATAAGATGTACTCACATGTGCTTACGAGTGGTATTACGGCCGGGTTCGGCGGCTCGGCTGGTCTTGAGTCTCCAATTGTGGTTACAGGTTCTGCCATAGGCTCCAATTTCGGCCGCGATTACCACCTGAACTACCGCGACAGAACATTGCTGCTGGCATCTGGCGCGGCAGCAGGTATTGCTGCCGTTTTTAATGCACCAATAGCCGGCGTACTGTTTGCCATAGAGGTTTTACTTATAGATATCAGTATTACAGCCTTTATTCCGCTGATTATTTCTGCAGTAGTGGGTGCGCTTTGTTCCAAGCTTATACTCAACGAGGAGATTCTTTTCAGCCTTGGCCGGGAAGAGCATTTCGAGGCGGGTCATTTGCTTTTCTATGTGCTGTTGGGACTTTTGGCAGGTATAATTTCGGTATACTATTCGCGCATGGCTACACGAGTGGAAGAGCTATTTGAAGAGTATCAGACCAAAGTATACCAGCGTGCCATTGTTGGGGGTATGCTGCTCGGGTTGCTTATCATGCTGTTCCCGCCTTTGTTTGGAGAAGGCTACGGAAGTATACGCCTATTGGAAAGTAACCAGGCGGAGCTCCTGCTTAAAGACAGCTGGTTGGGCTTTTTTGGAACTAACGAGTGGCTTATACTTTGCTTTATCGGTGCACTGGCACTGGTAAAGGTTTTTGCTACTACCATCACTATCGCTTCCGGTGGAAATGGCGGCAACTTTGCTCCCTCCATGTTTGTGGGGGCCTGTACCGGTTACTTTTTTGCCCGACTGGTGAACCTGCTTCAAATCAGCAACCTGCCCATTAACAGCTTTTCGATGGTAGGCATGGCTGGTATACTTAGCGGTGTAATGCACGCCCCTTTAACAGCCGTTTTCTTAATTGCCGAAATAACCGGAGGCTATACGTTGATGATACCGCTGATGATTGTGGCTGCATCTTCTTTTGCCCTGGTAAAATACTTTGAGCCATACTCCCTGGATACTAAAAAACTTGCTCAGAAAGGGCAGCTGCTAACCCACAACAAAGACAAAACCATACTTCGCATACTACAGATCCGCCACCTGATTGAAACAGATTTTCAGCCGGTGTCGCCGGAGGCAACACTTGGCGAACTAGTGCAGGTAATAGCAAACTCACGGCGTAATTTATTTCCGGTTGTAAACGAAAGCCAGCAGTTAGAAGGCATTATACTTTTAGAAAACGTGCGGGAGATTATGTTTAAAACCGAAAAGTATAACGCTGTTAAAGTAAAAGAACTGATGCAGAAGCCACCTACAACTGTACAGCATGACGATAGTATGGGCGATGTGATGAAGAAGTTTGATGAGTCCGGGGCCTGGAACCTGCCTGTATTAGAAGGTGATACTTACCTGGGGTTTGTATCAAAATCCAGTATTTTTACTAAGTACAGGAAGCTGCTGATCAAGACTACAAATGTTTAGGCTTAGATTGTCTAGTTAAATTTATTATCTGCCATTTTCTCTAGTCCTATACTGGCCATTAATCCGCTTACAATACAATCTTTCCAGTAGGTAATAAATGATCCTTGTTTGTTCCTGGTCACATTGATTTCTCCAATTCGTGGCTTTTCTCCCTTATCGTCGGGATTGCTGCTTTTTATCAAAAACCAGTTTGCAGCTTGAGAAATTATTTCTTTACCTAAACTCTGATCCTCTTCTGAGGTAGCACCTTTAGAGAGTACTTCGATTTCAAGATTGCTGTAAAGCGCTTTCATACTACCCTTAGCACCATTCCGGTTTAGCGTGGCGTTAAATGTGATCTGACGCACATAGCCTTCATCAACTTTAATAAAATTAGTGGGTACTAAAATCGGATTGAGCATTTCAGGATTACCCGACCCTAAACTTCCTTCTAAAGTATGAAATGCGTTTTTGTCGAGTAAAGGTAGCCGAGCAGTAGCCTGAAATTCTGTCTTACCCATGAGTAGTGCACGCGCAGAAACCACAGCAGGCTTACTTTTAGAGATCTTACTAGGTATGTTAGTGAGGTTTGTAACTGTGCCATTAAGCCTGGAAAAGAAAATATGACCTGTCTCTGTTGCTCCCTGGGATAATTCTTCGTAACGCATGTAAGCATTTTTAACCTGAACAGTATCAACGTTCAGCTTAAACTTAACTTGTTGCACCAGGTCATGAGGCAATGGCTTTACACCTTTGTCTTTAAAGTTGTGCTTGTCTTTATAAGCGTCAAGGTTTGGCTCATTAATCAGTATATGCTGGATATAGACATCATTCTTCCTGGAGTGCTTTGCATAATCTACTCCGGTAACTGAAACATCAGAAATTTTTAAATTGATACTGGTTACAGCCCTGCCTTTTGCTCTAGCCACATCCGAATTCTTTGTCTTCGGCTGCATGTTGATTTTCTTGGCTGTAAGAAAGTTGTTTGCCGTATCAACTATAAGTGAATCTGTTGTAAAATGATAGTGCCCCTCCGGTACAGTTGCTTCTGCGCCAGCCGCTTTAACTAAAATACGCTTTGCATAGTAGGCACGGCTATCGTCATTAAAAGAGGCGCTGTCTAATTGAAAATCTTGCACAGTTAAGTTAAATGATTTTAAATGAAGCAGTTCAGCATCATTCCCTATCCTGGTTTTGTATTTAAATGTAGCTGAGTCAACATCAATTTTTCCAACCTTCATGCTGCGGAGTAGTCCTTTTACAGTTTCGTGCATTGGTTTATGTGTTGTGGTCGTGTCCTGCATCATAACTGTCATTACCATGCTAGGCTGTTGCACTACCAGGCTTTCCAGCGTTACATTATTGCGGAACAGCATGTTAAAGAAGTTTAGACTGTTAAGCGATATCGATTTGGATTTTAAATCCAGCAAAGTTCTGGAAACTTCTTGCTGCTGTTCTCTTAACTGTTCCCACCGCTTATAGTCTGGTGTTAAACTTAGACTGTCTACTGATACTAAACCAACAAAGGGAGATGTCTCCAGGCCATGCAGCTTTAGTGTATACACACCTTTGCTTTGTTTGTGCACTGAACTCTCGATTTTGTTCTCCAGCCAAAAATTAAATACATAAAGCCCAGTAAAAAGCAGGATTGTTATTCCAACTATAATAGAGCCAGTAATCAGCCATTTTTTTGATTTACTTTTATCAACTGTCTTGTGCTTCACAAATTAAATTTTTTAGATATTGCTTTCTTACGAGTGTTGCTTTGGTAACGGAGTAATTATTTAACAGGAGAATTGTTTTTTGTGTTTGGACCTGAAAACAGAAACTATTAAAATGAACGGACGTTCAATCATAATATGAGCATCTTAAATACAAAACGTGAACAAAGCAGGCAACTGCTGCTTCAGATAGGTTTTAGGCTTTTTTCTGAAAAGGGATATGAGGCTACTTCTATCAGAATGATCGCAAAGGAAGCAGGTGTGTCACTGGGTTTACTCTATAACTATTTTCAGAGTAAGGAGGAGCTTTTAAAAGCTATTTTCGAAAGTAGCCAAGCTGATATTGCAGCTACTTTTGAGGAGGCTGAAGGTTATGCAAAGGGAATTCCGGGTATAGAGCGGCACATCCGAAACATGGTAAAACTGCTAAAGGAAAAGCAAGAATTCTGGAGGCTACTGCACAGCCTACGCATGCAGCGAAAATTTGTATCGGATATGATGGGAAGTATAAATCAGCAAGTAAACTATATCCATCATATGATTGAAAAAAACCTGAATGAGGTTGGCTACACAAATCCAAGCCAGGAAGCCTTACTGTTATTTGCCACCCTCGATGGTATGGCTAGCCATTACCTTTTAGATACTTCTTACCCAATTGATGAACTGGCGACTAATCTTATACAAAAATATAAAACAAACAGCAACAATGACTAATACAGCTGCCACATCTATGGTCTCTCCTAAATGGCTCGATCGCATTCTCTATCCTTTCAAACATCATACTTTAGAAATAGAAGGAGCCCAATTGCACTATGTGGACGAAGGGGAAGGTGAGCCAATTGTGTTTGTGCATGGCACCCCTACTTGGTCTTTTGTGTGGCGGCAACAGCTTAAATCACTTAGCCGCAACTACCGTTGCATTGCACCTGATCATATTGGTTTTGGACTTTCTGAGAAGCCGTCTGGTTTTGCCTATACCCCTGCTGCACATGCCGATAACTTGGAGCAACTTATTAACCACCTGCAGCTAAAGAACATCACGCTGGTAGTACATGACTTTGGTGGCCCCATTGGGTTGCGTTATGCCCTGCGCCATCCGGCTAACGTGAAAAACCTTGTTATCCTAAATACCTGGATGTGGAGCCTGGAAGAAGAAAAAAGGATTATGAAGATAAGTAAGTTTATGGCTGGTAGTGTGGGTATATTTTTATACTTACAGATGGGTTTCTCTCCGAACGTGCTTTTAGCTCAAGGCTACCACGACCGTAAGCACCTGACAAAAGACATTAAACAACATTACCAGAAGCCTCTTTCTACTCCTGCTAGCCGATTTGGTACCTGGCAGTTTGCGAAGGCCTTACATGAATCCAACCCATACTTTGCCGAGCTTTGGCAGCAGCGCGAAAAGCTAAGAAGTATAAACAAACTTATACTTTGGGGTGAAAAGGACAAACTCCTGC
Organism: Pontibacter sp. H249; assembly: GCF_037892465.1. Taxonomy (NCBI): domain Bacteria; kingdom Pseudomonadati; phylum Bacteroidota; class Cytophagia; order Cytophagales; family Hymenobacteraceae; genus Pontibacter; species Pontibacter sp. H249. Next base: position 170,268 of record NZ_JBBKTR010000006.1, read on the forward strand.
CTATACATTTTCTAGAAAGATTGGAGCATGAGTTTCCAGAGGCAAATATTATAAAGTATAAAGCAGGGCACTTTTTACAGGAAGAAAGAGGCGGTGAAGTAGCAGATGCTATTAAACAATTTATATAAGGTATACTTAATATTGGCACGATAATAGCAAAGGCTTTTTCAACTGTAAAACTTATAAAAACTATGAAAAAGCAATTACCATTACTGTTCCTGTTTATACTACTTTTTACTGCCTGCGGCGACTCTAAAGAGAAATCAGAAGAAGCTGTACCTGCTGCGCAGGCTACAATGAACGCAGCCATAGCCTATACTTATAACGAGCCTCAATCTGCAGAATTCTCCAATTACAGTGGTATGAGTGTTGTATCCTATGCCAGCCTGGATACAGATCGGTTAACATTAAGTTTTAGTATTCCGGCTCATGTTGGACCGGATGCGATCAGCTTTAGTATTAATAAGCAGCAAGTTATAGCAGGCTATGTAGGCACTTATACTTTAAAATCTCTACCCAACCCTGCTAATGGTGCTGCAAATGTGCAGTATACTTACAAAAAGGACTCCAATTCTGCTACTATGTACCTGAGCAACTCCAGCACCATGGAAGGCCACTTTACTATTACTGCCTACAATGCCAAGCACAAACTTATCAGTGGGAGTTACGAGGTTAAACTGAAGCAGGCGTTTGATCCTAAAGCTAATCAGATCAATCAGACTGATACCCGTAGATGTGACATCACCATCCAAGGCGAATTTACGAACGTAAAAATTGCGCAATAGTGCTTGTTTTAACTAAAAAGCCCGCAACCTAGAATGGATTACGGGCTTTTTAGTTAAAGTTATTTCTTATGTCGTTCTTCCAGCACAGCTACTACGTCTTTTAACTCAAGACCGGTAGCAGCTAAGAGCACCAGCAGGTGGTATAGCAGGTCGGCAGCCTCCCCTTTCATGGTGTCTAACTTACCGGCAACAGCATCGATTACTGTTTCTACAGCCTCCTCACCTACTTTTTGGGCAATTTTGTTTATACCCTTATCAAAGAGAAAGTTAGTATAAGAACCCTCAGCAGGTGTAACTTTTCGTTGCTGAATAACCTCTTCTAGTTGCGCTATAAATTGTATGGCTTTAGTTCTGTTAGCTGCACCATCCTCACCAAAGCAACTTGTACTGCCGGTGTGGCAGGTTGGGCCTTTTGGTTTAACCTTAATCAGAAGCGAATCATTATCACAATCCTCAGCTATACTTACGACCTGAAGTGTATTGCCGGAAGTTTCTCCTTTGGTCCAGAGGCGATTTTTGGAGCGGGAGAAGAAGGTAACCAATCCCTCCTGCTGCGTTTTATCCAGTGCCTCCTGGTTCATGTAGCCTAACATCAGCACCTGTCCGGTGGTATTATCCTGAATAACGGCAGGCACAAGACCACCGGCTTTTTCGAAATCTAAATTCATTATAGTTGTTCTAATTCCAGAGTTACGAGCGGTAAGGTTTTCACTTCAAAACTCATAGGCTCATCAATATTTAAACCCTAACAGCTATTCCCTGCTGCTTCAGATACTGCTTTAGTTCTGGCACCCCAAGCTCCCGGAAGTGGAAAAGGCTTGCAGCCAGCGCGGCATCGGCATTGGCTTTATTAAATGCATCAGCAAAGTGCTCCATACTTCCGGCCCCACCAGAGGCAATAACAGGCACAGAGACCGCATTCGACACCTCACCTGTTATATCCAGCGCAAAACCGGCTTTCGTACCGTCGTTGTTCATACTTGTCAGCAGAATTTCTCCGGCTCCTAAATCTACCACCTGTTTTGCCCAGTTTACTGTCTGGTGCTCAGTTTCAATTGTACCGGCACGGGTGTATACTTTCCAGCCGGTGTCTTCTTTATACTTTGTGTCAATAGCCACGGTAACGCACTGGCTGCCAAAGTGCCTTGATAACTCTTCTACCAGCTGTGGATTTTTAATAGCTGAAGAATTGATTGAAACCTTGTCGGCACCATTTTGTAGTAGCACCTCCACATCTACCACTGAGCCAATGCCTCCACCCACGGTAAACGGTATATCAATCTGGCGGGCAATATCGCGTACTAGTTGTGCAAATGTTTTACGACCTTCGTTGGTAGCTGTAATATCCAGAAACACAAGTTCATCGGCACCCTGCTGGGCATACCATTTCGCCAATTCTACTGGGTCTCCGGCATCGCGTATGTTCTCAAACTGAACGCCCTTTACAGTCCGTCCGTCTTTTATGTCAAGGCAAGGTATAATGCGTTTGGTTAGCATATAAATCGCTCTAAGTCTTTTAGTTGAATAGTACCTTCATAAATCGCTTTGCCGATAATGGCACCTTTTACTCCCATTTCCTGCAGCTCTTCCAGATCATCAATAGTAGTTACACCGCCGCTGGCAATAATACCGGCCTCTGGCAATGTAAGCTTAAGATGACGATAGGTATTGAGAGATGGCCCCTGCAGTTTGCCGTCCTTGCTAACATCGGTGCAGATAAACAAACGTGCACCGGTTTTAACATATCCTGAGATGAAGTCTTGCAACGGATACTTGCTCTCTTCGGTCCAAGCAGATATGGCAATGTTGGTTCCTTTAAAGTCGGCACCGATAATAATTTTTTCTGCGCCATACTTCAGCAGCCACCCTTTTACAGTATCAGGTTCACGCACGGCTATACTTCCTGCTGTAATCTGCGATGCACCAGCATCAAAAGCTTGCTTTACAGCTTCTTCAGATTGTAAGCCACCGCCAAAATCAATAACAAGGCTAGTATTGGCAGCTATACTTTCCAATACGCTAAGGTTTACGGGCTTCTTTGCTCTCGCACCATCCAAATCAACTAAGTGCAGGCGCTTTACACCGTGGCTCTCAAAACGCTTAGCTACCTCCAGTGGGTTGCTGTCGTAAGTGGTTTGCTGCGCAAAATCTCCTTCTGTCAGGCGAACGCACTGGCCGCCGATTATGTCTATCGCTGGTATAATTTCCATTATAGGGCTAAAAAGTTTTTCAGGATTTGTGAGCCGGCCGCACCACTTTTCTCCGGGTGAAACTGCGCTGCATAAAAGTTCTTGTATTGTAAGGCTGCTGTAAAAGGCTCGGGATAAACCGATTGCGCAATAGTATATTCGCTAAGCGGCACGTAGTAACTATGTACATAGTATACATACTCCTTCTCCTGCACCCCATTAAATAAAGGTGATTGCAATTTCTCTAGCTGATTCCAGCCCATGTGCGGTACTTTCAAGTCAGTTTCGAAATGCTTAACCGGCAGCGGTATAATGTTCAGCAGATCAGTATCGCCTTCTTCGGAGTGCTGGCAAAGTAACTGCATACCCAGGCAAACCCCAAAAAATGGCTGCTCCAGTGTTGGCAATAGTTTATCCAGGTTTCTGGCTTTTAGTTGCGCCATGGCTGAGGCCGCCTGCCCCACGCCCGGGAAAATTACCTTATCAGCTGCCTTTATAGTTTCAGCATCTGAGCTAAGGGTAGCCTGCACGCCAAGCCGTTCCAGTGCAAACTGCACCGACTGCACGTTACCTGCTTTATAATCTACTATAACTAAGTTCATTGTTTTTAATTATGAATTAGAAATTACGCTTTATGAATGGGTGCTAAAGTATAAATCCTGAGCCTCTAAATCCGAAAATCAAAAAAGCCTGACTCGGTTCGGAGTCAGGCTTTTGGATGTATAGGTTAAATACGTTTAGCAAATCCATAGGCTAGTGGCTCCGAAACTATTGCTTCGTGCATGGTGATGATGCTTATGAGCCATTGTGCCTTTCATTGCTGCAAAGATAGTGCATCGGAAGTATAATAAAAACTGTTGTTCAGGTTTTACTTGTTATTAGAAGCTCTCTCTTAACTCAAAAGCTTGGCGCATACGTTTTATCATACGCTCCGACTCCCAGAAATTCACCGTCTGCTGGGCATCCGAGAAGGCTTTCTCCGGCGTCTGGTGCGTTTCGTAGATCACGCCATCTGCCCCAGCCATTACAGCCGCCAACGACATTTGCTCTACATAATCCCGCAAACCAATGCCATGCGAAGGATCTACAATAACTGGTAAATGCGTTTTTTCCTTCAGCACCGGCACAGCGTTCAGGTCCAGCACGTTGCGGTAAGCACCTTCGTAGGAACGGATGCCGCGCTCGCAAAGCATGATTTTTTCATTGCCGTGCGAGAAGATGTATTCAGCCGCCTGCAGCAGTTCCTCAATAGTGCCCGAAATACCGCGCTTCAGTAGCACAGGCTTCTGCGCCTCGCCCAGCGAATCGAGCAGGTTAAAGTTCTGGCTGTTGCGTGCTCCCACCTGGAAAACATCCACATAATCCATCATCTCCTCGATCTGAGAAACCTGCATCACCTCTGTTATTACTTTAATGTTGTTTTCGCGGCAAATGCGGTGAAACATCTTCAGGCCATCCATGCCCATACCTCTAAAAGCATAAGGCGAACTGCGAGGTTTAAACACACCGCCACGCATAATGCGCACGTTGTTCTCCTTCAGGTGAGCCACTATGCTCTCTATCTGCACCTCACTTTCAATAGAACACGGACCAGCCATAATGCTGAAACTGCCTTCCCCGATCATTACCCCATCACCTAAATCGATGCGGGTAGGTTCTACGCGCCACTTGCGGGAAATCAGTTTATACTCTTCAGACACCCGGTGAATATCGGCTACACCAGGTAATTGACCAATATGGCGAATATCAAACTCCTTTTTGCCGATGGCTACTAAATAGTGCGCCTCCTGCGTTATTACCTCATTGGCTTTGTAACCGATTTCCTTCACCTGCTTCAGGATGTTCTCCTTCAGCTCAGCCGGGATCCCTTGCTGCAGTTGTATGATCATGTTAGTTTTTGATGCTTTGGATAAATGATGAAATATTTTCCTGCAGGCTTCTCTCCTGCTGCAATGCCTTTACAAAGGCGCTGCCGATAATGGCTCCACTGGCATGGTTACAAGCTGAGGCAAAAGTACCTTTATCGTGAATGCCGAAACCAATTACGCCCGGGTTCTGCAGCTGCATACCCGCCACCCGCTGAAAGTACGCTTGGCTCTGCTCCGCCAGTCCGATTGTTTTACCAGTGGTGGAAGCCGAGGACACCATATAGATAAAGCCGTTGGTGTGGCTGTCGATCTCACGGATGCGGGGCTCCGGGGTTTGCGGTGTTATCAGAAAAACTTTGCTCAGGTTATACTTTTCGAACAGTTCCTTATATTCCTCCACGTACTCCCGCAATGGTAAGTCCGGAAGTATGATACCATCAACACCTACTTCAGCGGCTTTCTGACAGAATCGCTCCACACCATACTGCATCACCGGGTTTAGATAACCCATCAGCACCAACGGTACCTGCGTTTTTTGGCGGATATTTTTCAGTTGCTCGAACAGCTTAGAGATAGTCATGCCGTTGTTCAAAGCTACTGTGCTGCTAGCTTGTATCGTTGGACCGTCAGCCAAAGGGTCAGAAAAAGGCATACCTACCTCAATCATATCCACGCCGTTCTTCTCCAGTTCCAGGATAATAGTCTCTGTATCGTTCAGGCTCGGGAAACCTGCTGTAAAGTATACCGACAGCAGTCCTTTTTGCTTCTGCTCAAAGAGGCTCTTAATTCTATTTTTCATCGAAATGGAAATGCTTTAGGTAAGTAGAAAGGTCTTTGTCGCCGCGTCCGGAAAGATTGATGATGACAGTTTCATTTGGTTTTGCCTGCAGCTTATCCAGTACAGCCAGCGCGTGCGCTGTTTCCAGCGCCGGAATAATGCCTTCCAGCCTCGTCAGCTCAAGAACCGCCTGCAGTGCCTCGTCGTCGGTTGCGCTCATAAAACGGGCGCGCTTGCTTACAAACAAGTGTGCATGCAACGGACCAACGCCCGGATAGTCCAGACCTGCAGAAATAGAGTATGGCTCCGTTACCTGCCCGTCCTCTGTCTGCATCAACAGAGTTCGGCTGCCGTGAATGATACCATCCTTGCCAAGCACCGATGTAGCGGCGGATTCACCTGAATCAATACCTTTACCGGCTGCCTCTACGGCTACCAGTTGCACTTCCTGCTCATCCAAGAAATGATAAAAGGCGCCCGCGGCGTTGCTTCCGCCACCCACACAGGCAATCACGTAATTCGGTAGTTCCGTGCCTTCCTTCTCTAGCAGCTGCGCACGTATCTCCTCTGAGATTACCGCTTGGAAACGGGCCACCATGTCCGGGTACGGGTGCGGACCTACCACAGAACCGATAATATAATACGTGTTTTCCGGATTGTTAATCCAGTCACGGATAGCCTCGTTGGTGGCATCCTTTAAAGTTTTGCTTCCGCTGGTGGCGGGCACAACCTTTGCACCCAGCATCTTCATGCGGGCCACATTTGGTGCTTGGCGCTCAGTATCCACCTCACCCATATAAACGATGCATTCCAAGCCCATCAAAGCGCAAACCGTAGCCGTAGCCACGCCATGTTGTCCAGCACCTGTCTCGGCAATGATGCGTTTTTTGCCCAAACGTTTTGCCAGCAATACCTGCCCGATGGTGTTATTGATCTTGTGCGCACCTGTATGGTTCAGGTCCTCGCGCTTAAGGTATATTTTGGTGTTATACTTTTCGGATAGGCGCGGCGCAAAGTATAAGGGCGTAGGGCGACCTACATAGTCCTTTAACAAATGCTGAAGTTCTTCCTGAAAGTCTGGTTCCTGCATGATACGCAGGTAATTCTGACGCAGCTCCTCCACATTGGGGTACAGCATTTCGGGCACGTAGGCTCCTCCGAACTTACCGTAAAATCCTTTTTCGTTAACGTGATAACTCATATATTTTTGAGACGTTAGTTCCGTTTCCTAGCGCAAGCGTCCGCTTGTGCTACCGTTTTATTACCAGCACAAGCGGACGCTTGCGCCATAGTTCACTACTTGCTTCTGACTAAGTCGAACAGTTTTTTAAGATCTTCAACCTTCTTTAGCCCCGGCTCCTGCTCAAAGCCACTGTTCACATCGATGGCATAAGGTTTAGGCCGTACTTTCTCTAGGTGCTTTATATTATCCAGGTTCAATCCTCCGCTTAAGAAGTATGGTTTAGGCGATAAATACCCTGATAGCAACTCCCAATCGAACGGAAAGCCATTGCCGCCATACTCATTGCCGCGTGTATCAAAAAGAAAATAGTCGGCGCAGGATTCGTAAAGTAGTGTGTTCTCAAACACAAACTTATCATCCACAGAGAAAACCTTAATCACCTCTACTCCAAATTCCTGCATCTCGGCACATTGCTTTGGGGTTTCGCGGCCATGCAGCTGAACAGCATCCAATTTATACTTTTCAATTATGGCTTGAATGTTTTCTGTGCCGGCATTTACGAATACACCCGTCTTTTTTATACTTAGAGGCAATTCCTCCAGTAGTTCAGGCATGATATACCCTTCTGCGTAGCGCTTGGAATTTTCATAGAAGATGAAGCCCATGTAATCAGGCTGCAGCGCCGCTACCTGCCTTATATTGTCTGGGTCGCGCATGCCGCATACTTTTATTTTCATGCTGGCACCTCCTGCTTCTCACGAAGCTGCTTGTACTCTTTTATAAAGTTAGCGGCGGCACGCTCTGGTCGGCTGTTGTACATAAAGCTCTCTCCAATCAGGAAACCGTTAAAACCTGCCTCACTTAGCTCAATCAGCGTCTTCGGATTACTGATGCCGCTTTCAGAGATTTTGGTGATGCCGCTCGGAATATGCTTTGCGATCTCGAACGATGTATTCACATCCGTCACAAAGTCTTTTAAATTACGGTTGTTTACTCCTACCACGTTCACATTCTCAGAAAGCGTCGCGTCCAGTTCCTCTTTATCACGCACCTCTAACAGCACCTCCAGGCCAAAGGAGCGGGCAAAGGCAGCCAGTTCTTTCAGGCGGGCAGGTTCCAGCGCGGCGGCAATCAGCAAAATGGCATCAGCTCCGATAGACTTTGCTTCCACAATCTGGTACTCATCCACCGTAAAATCCTTTCGCAAAATTGGACAGTAGTTATACTTGCGCGCCGTCATCAGGTCTTCGTTCTTGCCCCCAAAGTATGGCCCATCCGTTAGCACCGACAAAGCCGAAGCACCTGCCTGCATGTAGCCAATTGAAGTCCGCTCCACAGAAATATAAGGGTTGATGTCGCCACGGGAAGGTGATTTGCGCTTAATCTCTGCTATAATGCCGCTTTTGTCCGGGCGCAGCAGGTAGCGCTCCAAGGAGATACAAGGAGTTTCGAAGTATAAGCTTTTCTCCAGAAGTTTAACCGGGTACAGTTCTTTACGCTCTGCTACTTCCTTGTATTTGCTTGCGATTATTTCGTCTAATATGTTCATCTTATTGCTTTGCTTATGCTTTAAGCTGTTTCTATTCAATTTGTTTAATTAATTGGATACCGCCAGTCTCTGGTCCTGCACCAGGTTATTAAATAAAGTATAGGCCTTGCCCGAAAGCAGCGTTTCTTTTGCCAATGCGGCAGCATCCTGTAAGCTGAGTTCCGGACGAGCGCACTGCAGGGCCATACCGGCATTGGCAGATACCACCGCTGTTTGGGCCTCTGTGCCCTTTCCTTTCAAAACATTTATAAAAATCTCTGCCGAAGAAGCTATATCTGTTCCACCCTTGATTTGATCGTGCTGTAACTGGGGTAAACCAAGCGCTTTAGCATCTAAAAGAGCTTCGCGATCATCAGAAATTACTTTAAAAGGACTCGTAAGAGAAATTTCATCATAACCATCTAAAGTATGAAGTATGGTATAGCGGGTGTCGGTTTGCTGATAGAGGTAGCCGTACATGCGGGCCAGTTCCAGGCTGAATACTCCCACCAACTGTCGCTTTGGAAAGGCTGGATTCACCATAGGGCCCAGCATGTTAAAGAAGGTTTTCACGCCCAGCTCCTTTCGGATAGGCCCTACACTCTTCATGGCCGGGTGAAAAAGCGGCGCGTGCAGAAAGCAGATGTTATACTTGTCGATGCTGCGCTCCAAAGCATCCGTATTCGTCGTGAATTTAATACCCAGCGCCTCCAAAACGTTAGAAGAGCCGCAAGACGACGAAACGCCATAATTACCATGCTTGGCCACAGCCACACCATTAGTCGCTACTACAAAAGAAGATAGCGTAGAGATATTAAAGGTATCTTTCCCATCTCCACCCGTGCCACAAAGGTCTATAGGGTTATAAGCGTCCAGGTCCACGCGGTGGCAAAGTGCCAGCAAAGCATCACGAAAACCCTCTAGTTCTTCCACGGTAATGCTGCGCATCATAAATACTGTAAGGAAGCTGGAGATCTGGCTTTGATTGTACTTACCGGCAGCGATGTTTACCAGCACCTCGCGCGCCTGCTCCTTTGTCAGCGTTTTATGTTCGAATAAGTGGTTTAATATCTCTTTCATTTTATGCCTCTAACCAGTTCTTGATCATTTCTCTTCCGTGCTCCGTCAGCACCGACTCCGGATGAAACTGCACACCGCGTACCTTATGCTCCCGGTGGCGCATCGCCATGATGTGCCCTTTTTCATCCACTGCGGTTGGGATGAGGCACTCCGGCAGCTCCTGCTCCACCAACCAGGAATGGTACCGGCCGGTTCCGAATTGCTTCGGCAGGTTTTTAAACAGCGGCTCCTCCTCGCACACCACCTGCACCGGCGAGGCAATTCCGTGCCATACTTCGTTGCTATTGAAAAGCTTGCCGCCGTACACTTCACCTATCGCCTGATGCCCTAGGCACACACCGAACATATCTTTGCTGGCGCCATAGGTGCGGATAATTTCTTTCAGCAGGCCAGCCTCATCAGGTATTCCCGGACCAGGCGACAGCATGATCTTATCATACTGACCAACCTCTTCAAGCGAGATTTTGTCGTTGCGGCGCACCGTTACCGTAGCTCCCAGTTCCTGCAGCAGGTGCACCAGGTTGTAGGTAAATGAGTCGTAGTTATCTATTACCAGAACGTTCATATTAGTTTATCTCTTGGGCCAGTTGAAGGGCGCGGCGCAGCGCCATTAATTTATTGTCCACCTCCTGTAGTTCGCTTTCCGGGTTAGAGGCGGCCACAATGCCTGCACCTGCCTGGAAATATAATTTGTAGTCTTTGCTCAGAAATGAGCGAATCATGATGGCGCTGTTGAAATTGCCGTTAAAGTCGAGAAAGCCGATACAGCCACCGTAAAAGGCACGGTTGGTAGTTTCGTAGCGGTTGATGAGCTGCATGGCCATGTGCTTGGGTGCTCCGGAGAGCGTGCCGGCCGGAAAGGTGCTGGCCACCATCTGTAGCGCGTCTTCCTGCTTGTGCAAAGTGCCTGATACCTTTGACACTAAATGGATCACGTGCGAGTAGAACTGTATCTCCCGAAACGTCTCCACCTGCACGCTATGCCCGTTACGACTCAAATCGTTGCGAGCCAGGTCAACCAGCATCACGTGTTCGGCGTTTTCTTTCGGGTCAGCCAAGAGTTTCTCTGCCAAAGCTGCATCTGCCGCATCATCACCGGTTCTTCTAAAGGTGCCTGCAATAGGAAAAATACTCGCTTTCTGGTCTTTAATTACCAGCTGTGCCTCCGGCGAAGAGCCGAAGATTTTGAAACTGCCGTAATCGAAGTAAAACAGGTATGGTGAAGGGTTGATAGAGCGTAGGGCGCGGTATACATTAAACTCATCCCCCTGAAAGCCCTGTGCAAAACGGCGCGAAAGCACCAACTGGAACACATCGCCACGGTAGCAATGCTGCATGGCCTTCTCGATATTCTTCAGGAAATCCTCCGCAGAAATATTGTGTTCTTCTTCACCTGATGTTTTAAAAGTATAGCTCGGGATGTTACGGCTGTTCAGTAGCGCCTCAATCTCTGCAATACCATCGTCATTACCTTGATTAAAGTTGTGAGCAAAGATAAAAGCCTCGTTAGTGAAATGATTGATGGCAATAATGTGGCGGTAAACTGCATAGTATAAATCAGGAATATCGGCACGGCCTTCGCGCATGGTTAAGTTGATGTCCTCGTAGTAGCGCACCGCATCATAACTCATGTAGCCAAACAGTCCGTTGTGGATGAAGCTAAAAGCTTTATTCTCCTCCACCTCAAAGCTTCTCGAGAAGTCACCCAACAGTGCCGGCACATCTGTTTTCTTTGTGATAGCTGTGGTGCGCACGCTACCATCCGGAAAAGTCTCTGTCAGCACTTCATTCTCTGCTTTTATACTTGCCATCGGGTTGCAGCAGATATAGGAGAAGCTGTTTTCGGCGCCATGGTAATCGGAACTCTCCAGCAGTATGCTGTTCGGAAACTTGTCGCGTAGCTTCAGGTACACACTCACCGGTGTCATCGTATCTGCCAAAAGGCGTTTGAAGTTGGTGATGATTTTATACTTGCTCATAGTTATAAGGGGTGATGAAAACAAAAAGGCCTGCTGTTCTTGGTGAACAGCAGGCCTTTGATTCCTTTCGGTTAATGCTTTATATATTTTACTTCATATATGGCATAGAATGGCTGTTCACGGTACTTTGAGTAACGTGCCACCACCATGCCATATGAAGATTCTGAATCACTTTGTTTCTATACTTTTAAATGAAGCGGACACTTGATCATATCCGTGGTTGCAAAAGTAAAGGCTAAAATATTAAAAGCAAATACTTATTCTAATTATTTCTTACTGCTGATCATCTAACTCTACCTCAAAAATTTCAAGAACATATGATCTTTAGTACGAGAAAAGGCAGCAGTAGCAACTAAGAAAGTTATATTGCTTAATCGTTATAAATAAAAAATACTGTAAAATGGCAGAAAAAAAGGAAAATGCTATATGTATTACTCATAGAATAACGTTTGCAAGATAAACCGCCAATATTAGCATAAACTTTTACCAAAACATCAGCCTACAGAGTATGTGAAGGCTATTATGAAATAGGGTGCAGGTGAAGAAAAGACCGATTTTATAATATAAAAGTAGCATTATGTAAAGTTATGCATTCTTTAAATGTTATAAACCAGTACAATATATGCAGTCCGTAATTTTATAAAGTGAGTAAAAACCTTGCTTCAAAAACGATTTGGTTTGTAGTTTTGTCATCCATTCGCATCAAAAAAGTGTAGTAAATTAAAGTATTGATGAGAAACGAACTTCTTTTTAGAAATGACTTTATAGCCATAGAATATAATTCTACCGGTGATTGGATATATGTAAACTGGCGTGGTTATCAGAATTATGAATCAGTGAAAGCAGGTTGTGAAAAAATGCTGGAGCTTATGAAAATTAACGCCTGCTTTAAAATTTTAAATGACAACACCCAGGTGGAAGGTCAATGGTCTGCTGCCGCAAAATGGGGAGGTGATGTGTGGTTTCCGGCTATGCGCGAAGCTGGCTTAAAATGGTTTGCTTGGGTCTACTCTCCAAGTATGCTTAGCCGCCTATCAACAGATAAAATGATACGGCATACAATAAATCCTAACTACATCGAGATTTTTGACGATATAGACCTAGCCGAAGCTTGGTTGAGAACTAAAGTATAAACCACCCTACTAAAGCAGAAGAGGGCGCTAAGTATAATACTTGCGCCCTCTTCTGCTTTAGAAAAAGTTATAAAGTTTAAAGTATACCTTTCGTACTAGGTATAGAGTTATCGTGCAGGTCTCGGGCAATGGCCATTTTTATAGCACGGGCAAAGCCTTTAAATATGGCTTCTATTTTGTGATGTTCGTTATCACCTTCCACTTTTATGTTCAGATTTGCTTTAGCTGTATCTGAAAAAGACTTGAAAAAATGGAAGAACATTTCCGTTGGCATGTCGCCTACTTTCTCACGTTTGAACTCCGCATTCCAAACTGCCCAAGGGCGGCCGCTGAAATCAATGGCTACTTGAGCTAGTGTTTCGTCCATTGGCAGTACAAAGAAGCCGTAGCGGCTTATGCCACGTTTGTCACCCAAAGCTTTCATAAAAGCCTCACCAAGTGCTAAGCCAGTGTCTTCGATGGTGTGATGCTCATCAATGTGTAAATCTCCTTTTACATTGATGTTCAAGTCAATTTTAGCATGCTTTGCAACCTGCTCCAGCATATGGTCAAAAAAACCTACCCCCGTATGGATACTCATTTTACCAGAGCCATCTAAGTTTAAATCCACCTGAATGTCTGTTTCAGATGTGCTCCGACGAACATTGGCGGTACGCCCAGTGCGCTGCTGCTTCAGAAACTCATAAATTTCATCCCAGCTGGTAGTGGTAAGAACTGCGTCGTTTGCTTCTGATTCTCCGAGAAAAATTGCCTTTGCGCCCAGGTTCTGCGCCAGCTTTACATCTGTTAATCTGTCCCCGATCACATAACTATTAGCCAGATCATACTCTCCTGCCAAATAGTTTTTCATCATACCAATTCCAGGCTTTCTTGTTTCCAAACCTTCGTGCTCAAAGCTGCGGTCAATCAGAATCTCATCGAACTGAATGCCTTCGCTTTCCAGTATCTCCAGCATCTTGTTTTGATATGGCCAGAAAGTATCTTCCGGATAAGAATCTGTACCAAGACCATCCTGATTCGTAACCATCACAAACTCATAATCCATTTCACGGTAAATACGTGCAAGATTTGTGATAGACTTGGGTAAAAAGGCAAACTTTTCTAATGAGTCAACCTGAAAATCTGTTTTAGGCTCTATTAATATTGTGCCGTCACGATCTATAAAAAGTGCTTTTTTCATTGATAATATGTTTATAACAAAACGTAAGTAGTCAGCATCATATACCAATTGTGTAATGTAGTATGTAACGCCGGATACATGCCTCGCCTAATTAAACTCTGCTATTGCGCCTAATAATTTTTGGTTTTCTTCCAAGGTACCAACAGAGATGCGTAAACAACCCTCACACCCTTTTATGCTTGACCTGTTCCTGACTACTATCCCTTTATCAAGAAGGCAATTATACATTCTGTTCGCATCTTTTACTTTAACAAGTATAAAATTTGCTTCAGATGGATAAACATGCTCAACGGCATTAAGCTTTGGGAGTGCTTGCATTAAAAGTTCACGCTCTTGCACAATCTCTTCTACCATGTCCTTCAGCACTTCTGTTTTATCCAATGCCTGCAACACAAGTTCCTGTGTAGCTTCGTTTACATTATAAGGCGGCTTTATTTTATCCAAAATAGAGATCAACTCCTCAGAGCCGAAAGCCATACCTAAACGCAAACCTGCCATACCCCAAGCTTTAGAAAATGTCTGTAGCACCACGAGGTTAGGGAAATCTTCAAGACGGGTTGTCCAGCTCGGCGAGGCTGCAAAATCAATATAAGCCTCATCAATTACTACAACACCCTCAAAATTATCGAGCAACGTTTCAATACTTGCAGCATCTATACTATTGCCAGTGGGGTTATTCGGTGAGCATATAAACAGCAGTTTTGTTTCTGGCTTTATACTTTGCATTACTTCACGCACCGGAATCTGAAAGTCAGGAGTAAGCTGTACCGTATCTATCCGCACATCGTTTAGGTTGGCTGATACCTCATACATACCATAAGTAGGCGGCAGACAAAGCAGAGCGTCTATGCCAGGGGTGCAGAACGCACGCAGCAACAGATCAATTGCTTCATCGCTTCCGTTACCTAAAAAAATCTGATTTGGCGCTACACCTTTGATACTTGCAATAGTGGCTTTCAATTTATTTTGGTGCGGGTCCGGATAGCGGTTATAATTATCACCGGCCAGGCTGCCTAAGTTATTCTCATTTGCGTCCAGAAACACATTGGCTGTACCTTTAAACTCATCTCTCGCAGAAGAGTATGGCTTCATTTTAAGTACGTTCGGCCGAACTATACTTTCTAAGTTAAACATTGTTTATCTGTTTGAGTCTGATGGAAACTGCATTTTTGTGGGCTTGCAAACCTTCGGCCTCAGCCATTACCTCTACTGTTTTGCCCAGGTTCTGCAAACCAGTTGGCGTAATATGCTGGAAAGTTATTTTTTTTACGAAGCTATCTAAAGAGACACCGCTGTATGCGCGGGCATAACCGTTTGTTGGCAAAGTATGGTTTGTGCCGGAAGCATAATCACCTGCCGATTCTGGCGTATAATTGCCCAAAAATACTGAGCCTGCATTTACAACACCTTTCGCTATACTTTCAAAATCCTGCACAGCAAGTATAAGGTGCTCCGGGGCGTATAGGTTAGAAAATGCCAACATCTGCTCTGTATCTGGTAAAACAATGGCTATACTATTTTGCAGCGCCTGAGTGGCAAATACCTCACGCGGTAACTGCGCAAGTTGTTTTTCTACCTCAACAGTTACTGCATCAACAAACTCCTCAGAAGCCGTGAGCAGAACTACCTGCGAGTCTGCTCCGTGCTCAGCCTGCGACAGCAGATCGGCAGCTACGAAAGCGGGGTTAGCAGCCTCATCAGCCATTACAAGCACCTCCGATGGCCCAGCAGGCATATCAATAGCCACTCCGGCCCTGCTTACGAGTTGTTTTGCAACGGTTACGTATTGGTTACCAGGCCCAAATATTTTACCAACAGCCGGTACGCTTTCGGTGCCAAACGCCATGGCTGCAACAGCCTGTGCTCCTCCTGCTTTTACAATTCTGGTTATACCTAAGAGGTTAGCAGTATAAAGTATGGCAGGGTGTATACTTCCGTCTTTTGCAGGTGGTGTGCAAAGTATGATGTCTTCACAGCCAGCGAGTTTTGCAGGCACTCCCAACATCAATAAAGTAGAAAACAAAGGAGCTGTACCTCCCGGAATATATAGACCTACCTTCTGAATAGCCACACTTTTACGCCAGCATACTACACCAGGCATCGTTTCTACGGGTTGCATCTCCTCAGATTGCCGCGCATGAAACAAGTTGATATTGCTGTACGCCTGACGTATGGCAGCTTGCAGCTCTGTAGATATTTGATTTTCTGCTGCGGCTAGTTCTTCTGCAGAAGCCAATAGTTGTGCTGGTCTAACGCCATCATACTTCTCTGCCAGCTGCAAAAGCGCTTCATCACCAAGTTCCTGTACCAACCTGAATGTTTGCTTGATACCAGGCTCCAGCTCTTCCAGGTCTTTAACAGGACGCTTTGCTAAATCAGCCCAAGTACTGCGATCTGGGTTAATTATTTTGCGTATCATTTAATCATTTTCTCTATCGGTACAACTAATATCCCTTCTGCGCCAGCATCTCTTAATTTCTCTATTATTTCCCAGAAATCATCCTCATTAACTACAGAGTGCAGCGAGCTCCAGCCTTCTTCTGCTAACGGAAGTATAGTTGGCGATTTAATACCTGGTAATAGCTGAGAAATAGTGTCAACTTTATCGTTTGGCGCGTTAAGCAGGATGTATTTTGCCCGTTGCGCACGCTGCACGGCATGTATCCTAAACAACAATTTATTTAGAACCTGCTGTTTTTCAGAAGAAAGGTTTTGGTTGGAGATAAGTACAGCCTGAGATTTAAATACCCGCTCTACTTCTTTGAGGCCATTACTAATTAAAGTACTGCCTGAGCTAACAATATCGCAGATGGCATCGGCAAGGCCTATACTTGGGGCTATCTCTACAGAACCACTAATTGTATGGATGTGCGCCTGCACTCCTTTTTCATCCAGGAAGGACTGTAACAAATTAGGATAAGAGGTTGCGATGTTTTTACCGGCTAAATCAGAAATATCGTCATAATCAGCAGATTTAGGTACAGCTAAAGATAAGCGACACTTTGAAAAGCCTAGTTGCTCTACAGCCAGCTGCTGCATTCCCTCTTCTACCAGTACATTCTCTCCCACAATGCCAATATCTGCAACGCCGTCGGCAACGTAGCCCGGAATATCATCATCGCGCAGGTAGAGTATTTCAAGTGGGAAATTGGTGCACTCTGTTTTAAGTTTAAGGCTACTGTTTACAAAGGAAATACCACATTCCTTTATCAGTTTCAAAGATTCTTCACTTAGTCTGCCTGACTTTTGAATGGCAATACGAAGCATATGTATAAGTTTAGATTGATTTATATATAAATATCCTGACTTTACTCTGAGCAAAGTATAAAAGGGCATTACACCCTAAGGGGGCCATATGTTGATTGTATTCCTCTTACGAGGAATGATGGATATGATGGAAATGCACAGTAGAGCCTGTTACAGCAGGAGCTGCAAGCGTAGAAATGTTGATATGGCTCTTTGTGATGTTCATGTAGTGCTGCAAAGGTAGCAGGTTTTTCTTTTAAACTATATTTTAAATTAAAAGTTTTTCAGATTCTAATTTTACGTTCCTTAAAATGAAAAATCTTAATCAAATCAAGCATTGCAAACTTGAATATCACCTTTGCCTTTACATTGATTTTAATTCAGTTGAAATGAATTTAAATAAAGCTATCTAACTTTAAGATAGATTGTTAAATGCAAACAGGATTTTACGTTAGCAGTTTTGTACCTTTACAGTTATTTAGATTATATCAGAATTGGCAAGATTTTTTCTGTTAAAATATTATCAGAACACACAACCAAAATGTATTGTATCCCATGAATAAGTATCTGTTAAGACTACTGTTTCTTTTCTTGATTTTAACAGCAGGGTTTTCCGCCAAAGCCCAGCTACGACTTCCGCAGGCTAGCCCAGAAGCTTTTGTTAAACAAACTATTGGTTTAACTGAAATCTCGGTAAGTTATCATGCGCCCAGCGTCAAAGGGCGTCAAGTTTTCGGAGGGCTAGTTCCTTATGGCTCTATGTGGCGAGCTGGTGCAAACGAGGCTACGCTTATCACTTTCACGGACGAATTATTTTTAAATAACGAACGTGTGCCAGCTGGTACTTATTCTTTCTTTATAGTGCCTCAAAAAGATTCTACCTGGAACGTGATACTGAATAGAGATACCACCCTATGGGGCTTAGATGGATATAATGAACTGGAGGACGTTGCTTACCTACAGGTAAAACCCGACAGCTCAGAATTTCAGGAAACCATGCAGTTTAGCTTCTCTGATATTGGCTCCAATACCGGAAAGCTTAAATTAAATTGGGAGAACACAACTGTTACACTAAATATCGAGACTGAAGTAGAAAAGAAAGCCTTGGTTAATATTAACGAAGCACTTTCTAAAGCTGCTCCCGACGATTGGTATATTTGGGCTCAGAGTGCTGAATTTATGTTACCACGAAGAGAACATCATCAGAAAGCACTAGAATGGATAAACAAGTCTATTTCCATAAAAGAAAATTTCTTTAACAACTGGATAAAAGCCAGACTATATGCCCAAAACAGAGAATATGAAATGGCTGCCAATTTAACCGCTAAGGCTATTAAACTAGGAACTTCAGAACCTGACAACTATAAAACCTACTCACGGGAAATAGAGTCAGCTTATAATATCTGGAAGAAAAGACGCTAAATACTCTAAAGTATAACTAAAAAGGGAGCCATGTGCTCCCTTTTTAGTTATACTTTAGAATGTAGCTACGAAGCGTAAGTTCAGCCTGCGCCCTGTCAGGAAATTAGGAACAGCATAAGTTAACCCGTTTACATCCTGCACATACGTATAGGAAATGCGGTTATTGGCATCGATCAGATTTAGTACTTCCAAACCAATCCATAGGCTCTGCAACGATACTTTTTTACGTTCTGCCAGTTCGCTTTCAAGCACAATAACTTTAGAAAAACCTAGGTCTAGGCGCTTATAGGACTTACCGTTAAATGAATTTCTGAACTCTGGCTGCCTTGGCGGACCGAATGGTAAACCACTGCCATACACCAGGTTCAGGTACATACGTATCGTTGGGTTATCCGGTAAATGGTCTTGGAAGAAAACGCCTATATTCATTAATTGGTCTGTGGGCCTGCGCAGGTATCCCACTTCCTGCCTGCCAGTAATTTCGCCATTCGGAGCATACACAAAGGTAGAGTCGCCGGTAACGTTTTCCTTTGTCTGCATCAGGCCAAAGCTTAGCCAAGACTCTGCACCCTGTATAAACTCACCGTTCACGCGCAGATCAACACCAGTGGCGTAGGCTTTGGCATTGTTCCGGGCGTAGTATCGCAGACGCACATTATCCACGTCGTAGGGTATCACATTGGTCATGTGCTTGTAATACGCCTCAGCCGTAAACTTAAAGTCACGGCCCCACGCCTCGAAAAGATAATCAGAGCCAACTATGGCATGTACAGATCGCTGTGCCTTAATATCTCGGTTCAGAACACCTTCGAAATCGCGGAGCTCTCTGTAAAACGGTGGCTGGTAATATAAACCAACAGCTGCTTTAAACGATAGATCCGGATTTCGCCTGGTAATGAAAGAATACTGTACGCGTGGTGTAAAGGTAAACTCCTTGTTAAAATCCCAGTAGCTTGCTCTTATACCATAGGTAATGGTCTTAAGCGAGTCCAGTTCGTAGGTGTGCTGCGCATAGGAATTGTAGCGCATGCTGTTCAGGTTCAGATCAGAGTTAAGATAGTAGCTTTGATTTACGAAATCCGCAGAATCCATAAAACCATACTCCGAAAGCACATCTTCTATACTTTCAAGTCCTGCTTTTAAACCAAACTGTACATTGCTGCGCTGGCTTACTGTCCAGTTGTTTCTGCTTTCTGCTGTCGCTATACGTGCAAGCAAGGTGTTACGGGAATGGTCGAACTGGCTACCTACTCCCCTGGTCCGTTCATCTTCTCCTAAATTATTTGAGTTAGCACTCACCTCACTCAGCCTGTAACCAGCCTCCAAATCCCTGAATTCACGCTCCCTGGACTGCACCCCAGAAACTATAAGCTCACTACTAAAGCTATCGGAGAAACGATGGTTTAAATTTAAGCCAGACTGAAAAGTACGGTACTCCATCAGTTCACGCCCATCAAAAGCAACGTATAAGCGCAAAGGTGTTTGCCGGGTGCCAAATGTTGTAACCCTGTTCTCCGGTATAACCAGAAAATTATTGTGGGCATAGCTAGCCAGTACTCCAAGTGTTGTAGTACCAGCAACCGCACCTTTTTTACTCAAATCATAAGTTACATAAGCTTGGGCATCAGAAAAATTTGGACGGTAATCGCCGTCAGTCTGCAGTCCCTGTAGCATGTATTGGCCGTTTTTATGGCGCACACCCAATAGGTAGGTTACTTTTTTGTTTTTAGATGCCGACTCAAGGTGCACCGAGCCACCTGTTAAACCACCTGTAACGGAAGCAGCAAATTTCTGAGGTGTTTTATACTTTATACTTAGCACCGACGATAGTTTATCGCCATACTTTGGTTGCCAACCACCCGATGAAAACTCAATGTCCTGCACCAGGTCTGGGTTTACAAAGCTTAGGCCCTCCTGCTGCGCCGCTGATATTAGAAAAGGACGGTAGATCTCAATATTATTGACGTAAACTAGGTTCTCGTCGTAATTACCGCCTCTCACCGAGTAGGTACTTGAAAGTTCGTTGTTACTGGATACACCAGGCAGCGTTACCAGTATCTTATTAAAATCACCGTAGGCTGATGGCAGGTTGCGGGTAAGGCGCGGATCTAGTTTAGTAACACTTACCTGCTCTCTGGTATCGCTACCATTTTTACCACGCACGTTAACCAAACCAAGCTGCTGCGGATCTGGCTCAAGTTTAAAATCCAGGGCAAGAATTTGATTTGACGTTAGCTGCAGTAAACGTTCCTGTGGCTTATAGCCAACATAGCTTGTTACAAGTATAAATTGTTTAGTTGCAGGCACAGTGAGGCGGTACTGGCCCTGCGCATTGGTTTGCGTGGCGGTGGTTGTTCCTTTTATACTTACAGATGCTACCTCTAATGGCACACCTGTACTGTCTAGAACTTTACCGGTAACAATAGCCTGCTGTGCTGAAACACCTAACGGAAAAAGCATAATAAACCATACCGATAGATATTTCAGCATAAACAGGTGTTAGTAGATTACTTTAAAACGTTTTTAAGATTTGTAATCGTCTGTATTGGATCAGCGGCAGAAAACACAAAGTTACCAGCTACCAAAACGTCAGCACCTTTTTCTAACAAAAGTGGAGCATTCTGTTCGTTTACACCACCATCAATTTCAATCAAGGCAGATGAGTTGCGTGCTATGATCAGGTTCTTCAGCGATTCGATCTTACGGTAGGTATTCTCGATAAACTTTTGGCCGCCGAAACCAGGGTTTACAGACATCAGGCAAACTAAGTCAAGATCTGGTATCACATCTTCCAGTAAATTAACAGAAGTATGCGGGTTTACAGCCACACCAGCTTTTGCACCAGTAGCTTTAATTTGCTGGATAGTGCGGTGCAGGTGGTTACAAGCCTCTATGTGTACCGATATAGTATCGGCACCGGCATCGCGGAAACGCTCAATATATAACTCAGGCTCCACAATCATCAGGTGCACATCCATTGGCTTTTGCGCATGCTTTTTTATGGCTTCCATTACCGGAAAACCAAACGAAATGTTCGGCACAAAACGGCCGTCCATAATATCGATATGCAGCCAGTCGGCCTGGCTTTTGTTTAGCATTTCTACCTCAGACTGCAGATTAGCAAAATCGGAGGCAAGTACAGATGGTGCAATTATTGGTCTCATACCTACAAAGGTAAGTTTTTTGGCTAAAGGTAAAGTATGAATTTAAAGCTTATAATTTGATAAACCGTACTGTAGTGGCAGCTCCGCTGGCAGAAGTAATACGGCACAAGTATAAACCACTGCTCAGAAACTGAGGCTGCAGGTTAATACGCTGCTCCTGCTCAGGCTTAAGTATTCTTTCTTTGTGTACTACTTTCCCAGTAATATCTAATACCTGCACCTCTAGTAATTGCCGTTGCCAGTTTTGCCCCAGTATAAGCACTACAGGTTTATCAGAAACAGGATTAGTTATCAGCACCTTATCTATGGCTGGTAGTTTAGCTAAAGAAGTAATAGAACGGCTGTAATTTGGTATACCGTAACCAATGCTGTTATCAGGATTAGTTGCCTGACTACTACTCTGCCGTAACAGCTGTATAATTTCGTAGTTGTTTTTGGAAGGGTTAGCCTGCCATAAACTAGCGGCAAAGCCTGCTATTATAGGTCCTGCAAAAGATGTTCCGTTACCTTTGGTTACATTACCTGCCGTATTTAAAAAATAAACCTTCTGCCCCAGCGCTACTACATCTGGTTTTATCTGTCCATCAGCAGATGGCCCAAAAGAACTGAAACTGGCTTTTATACCAAGTGAGTCTACGGCTCCAACAGCAAGTACAGAGTCTGCATCAGCCGGCGACGCAATATACCTCCATCCACCGTTTCCTTCGTTGCCTGCACTGGTTACCACCAGCATACCAACAGCAGCAGCAACGTCTGCTGCCTTGGCTACCAACGTAGTGTTGCCATCCATTTCGCTGTAAGTATAGCTTCTGGAAGGACTATCAAAAACATTATAGCCAAGCGAAGAATTAATCACATCGGCACCAGCACTGTCCGCATACTCTGCAGCTAACAGCCAATTAATTTCTTCAATGTTATGTTCTGAGGCTGCATCTTCGGTTCTTAACAACAGGTAATTTGCCTCAAAAGCAGTGCCTATCATCTTTCCAGGCTCGAAGGCTGCCATCGTAGATAGCACAGAAGTACCATGGGAGTTTGCTCCGTATACATTGTCCTGCTTTAACACAAAGTCAAAAGTGCCTTTGATCTGCCCGTTTTGGAATAGATGTGAAAAAGCATTAATGTTATTAACACCGGGAAAGCCAGCATCAAATACTGCTATAGTTTTACCAGCACCTTTATACCCTGCATTATGCAAATTAACTACACCCAACATATCTGACTGATGAAAGGCACGTCCATAATCTTCTTTGACAAGGGTCGTACGCTCACCTGTACTGTATGTAGCAGTTTCTTGTTGAGTTATACTTTGTAAAGTGTTGCCTGTTGGAAATGCTAAGCGATTAAGTGTTTTAGTAGTTTTGACAAAAGGCAATGATTCTATTTCAGTCAGCTTTTGATCGGAGCATTGTACTACGGCAGCATTAAACCACTTGGAAGTATACCATACTGTTACCTCTTGTTGTTTCAAAGCTGCAACATAGGCAGGATTAACGGGAAGGTCACGTTCTTGTAGCGCTATACTTTGGCTTTGTCGTCGGTCCAGAGCTTTCTGCGACAGAAAAACCAGGGGCTGCTGTAACGTGTAGGGAGAGTTAGCTTTATCTGTAAAATATACCAGCCTTTTCTGCTCCTGCCCAGACTCCTGCCCCACTGCCACAAAACATGGGGCAATCAGTAGCAGAAATATGAAGAGTAGCTTTTGTGGCATATTATTTACAAAGTACCATAGTCTATTAAAGATTCATACCTTTCATGACCGTCAAGCTTGTAATCAGGGCCATACACGCAATCATCGGTAGCACAACTTGCCAGCACCACTTTGTTAAACACTCTGTAAATTTTACCTATTCCTTTCGCGTATACCTCGTTTCTATTATCGATCAACACAGAATTTGGGGAGGAGTTTTGATCCACTGTTAATGTGCTCGGATAGGTTACGCCATTTAAATCATAGGGTTTACCGACGTTGATATACCTATGCGGTATTTTGGTATCGTTAGATGTAAGACGGTCGTTGAAGGCATCTGCATACCATATCTTACCTTCTTTAATAGGAAAAACAAGCTTCACATACTTTGTGTTATCCTTTGTAAGTAAAGCATATTTATCAGACTTGGTAAGCGTCATAACGGAGTCTTCTACCCAGCCAGTATCATTGTAGCGCTTTATAGAGCGTATAATTTTATACGTGAGTGTATAGGTTTGATCATAGAAAGAGGTATCAACTACCTCCTTCATCTCAAAGCTATCTTTTGTAGCAACGTTAAACTGGTACTTAATGTCAACTACCTTATAAACCTTATAGTCACCTATATTAACAGGCAGATAATCCAGACCTAAAGCCTCAGCGTCATGCTCTTGGTATTTGGTTTCACAACTTGTAAAGCCAACTAACCCGAGCAGGGCCCAAAATAACATTGCTTTTTTCATACGTTGCTATTGGAGCACATTAAGTTTAAACTCTGTATTAATCTCCTGGTCAAGATTGTAGTTCGTCTCAATCCAACCTCCACCAACTACATCATCGCCTTCATAAAAAACAGCTGCCTGACCAGGGGCAATGGCATGTACGCCACGCAAAAAGTGTACTTTCATTTTATCACCCTCTTGCACTACTATAGCTTCTGTGCCCGGGTCGTTATAACGTACCTTAGTGATGGTTGTAATCGGCCTGTCAATCAGGTTATCATACTTGCCCATTGTTAACTTCCCTACCGTCATAGCATTTTTGGCTAACTCATCAAAGTTGCCAAGCACTACACGATTTGCCTCTTTGTCTATACGTGTAACATAAGCCGGAAAACCCAACGCCACGCCAAGGCCTTTGCGCTGGCCTATTGTATAAAAAGGATATCCTTCATGGGTGCCAACTACAGTGCCGTCTTCCAATATAAACTCACCTCCTGCTACCTTCTCTTCCAGACCCTCTACGCGGCGCTTTAAGAAGCCACGGTAGTCGTTATCCGGTATAAAGCATATCTCATAAGACTCAGGCTTGTTTACTAATTCTGTAAAGCCACGATCCAGCGCCATCTGCCTAATTTCTGTTTTATGCAGCTTGCCCAGTGGGAAAATGGTACGGCTCAGGCTCTTCTGAGAAATACCCCACAAAGCATAAGATTGATCTTTATGCTCATCCAAGCCTTTAGATATTACATAACGGCCATTCTCTTCACGAATGTTAGCATAGTGGCCAGTAGCAATAAACTCACAGCCTAACTGGTCGGCGCGACGCAGCAAAGCATCCCACTTTATATGGGTATTACAAAGCACACATGGGTTAGGCGTACGCCCGGCCAGGTACTCATCTGTGAAGTGATTGATCACATAGTCACCAAACTCTTCTCTTATATCGATAATGTAGTGCGGGAAACCAAGGTTAACAGCAATATTACGGGCATCATTGATAGAGTCTAAGCTGCAGCAACCAGTTTCTTTCTTGCTACTGCCACTAGAGGCATAGTCCCATGTTTTCATGGTCATGCCAATTACTTCGTACCCCTGCTCATGTAACATTACTGCTGCCACCGAGCTATCAATACCTCCGCTCATGGCTACCAGCACCCTTCCTTTTGTACTCATCTATATTGGATAAACTAAAATGCGAATTATTATTAATTTTTCACAAATATAGCAACAACAACAGAGTAATAAAGATTCAGGCACCCAAATATTGTAGCTACAAATAAGATTAACATCACAATTACGTTAGCGTAAGTATAAAAAATATGCAAAAAAGGTAGCATTGTTTTGTAATTGGGACTTACTTTGAAGCATCAAATTAATTTATTTATCAGAACATAAATTCAACATAAAGATATAAGTACAATGGCCCTTCGTACCTCAGTTATAGTAAACGGAATAAACAATTTAAGCGATGCACGCTATTGTGCAGGCATGGGCGTTGATATTATTGGCTTTAACTTAAAGCTGGACGACCCGCAACGTATGCAATCAGAAACGTTGAAGGAAATTATCGGTTGGGTATCAGGTGTGCAATTGGCTGGTGAGTTTGAGCGAGCCAAGCCAGATGTGATAAATGATCTTGCCGAGGAGTTTAAGTTAGACTACATTCAACTAAACACGCCATACTTGATAGATGAAATAGAGGAAATAAATCGGCCTGTAATACAGAAGATTTTCATCAATAAAGATACTGTAGACAGTGAGCTTCTGGAGATGATGGAGCTCTATAGCTCTGTTGTAGACTCTTTTATAATCTACTCCGACGACTTTACATCTGTAGACGAGACAAACACAAAGTTTCTGAAGGAAATTGCAAAGCAGTTTAAAATATATGTAGGGTTTGGTTTAGATAAGAACAACATCACTGCTATTCTTAAACAAATAAAGCCTGCTGGTATCGGCCTGCAGGGTGGCCACGAAATTAAGCCAGGCTTAAAGGATTTTGACGAACTTCAGGAAATCTTTGAGGAGATTGAAGAAGCTTAAAAGGTATAAGATTGTGAGTTAGAAGGTTTGGGTTTTAGAAGATTAATATTCTAGTTCACAACCTTAACAGTTTAAAATAAAACGGCCTGCTGAACTATAAATCAGCAGGCCGTTTTTATTTATTTCTTGATACTATAGAGTTTAATTCTTATCCAATTAACTTACCTTAAACTGCATGTACTTAATCGGAATACCATCAGCCAAGTAACGTTTTTCATAAGTAGTATAAATACCCATGGTATGCTCCTGCAGGTCTGAGTTGTACAGGTCGGGAGTATGAATTAAATCTTTTACCTTACGCTCCTGCAGCATTTCTAATGTGTACTCATAAAGACCAAGGTTATCTGTTTTAAGATGAATAATCCCACCAGGCTTCACAATGCGGCTATACATATCTAAAAACCTGGGAGAAGTGAGGCGGCGCTTAATATCACGGTCTTTGGGACGTGGGTCCGGAAAGGTAATCCAGATCTCGTCAACCTCTTGAGCAGCAAAATGCTCCTCCATCTGCTCAATAAAGATCCTCAGGAAAGCTACATTATCCAACTCCTCCTCTATTGCCATAGAACTTCCCTTCCATATGCGAGCACCTTTTATATCAGTGCCGATGAAATTTTTCTCAGGGTGCAGACGGGCCATGCCAATTGTATATTCGCCACGGCCACAGCCAACCTCCAACACTATCGGATTATTGTTCTCAAAAAACAGATCGTTCCATTTCCCGGCCAATTGCCCGTAAAGTTCATCTCCTGCTTGCAGTACGTTTTCGCGCTCTGCGATAACATTAAACTTCTCTAATTTTGATCTTCCCATTACTTATAGTTCTTGAATCTCTGCGACGACAAAGGTACTACCTCCGATAAAAATAACCTCATCAGGAGCCGCATTTGCTTTAGCCGCATTTATAGCTTCAGATACAGAAGTATAAGCTGTACCCTTTAAACCTACTTCTAAAGACTGTTTATGCAAATCTGCAACCGGCAAAGCCCTCGGAATGTCGGCCTGGCAGAAATAGTAAGTATAAACCTTGGGCAGCAGTTGCAGCACCTTCGTAATATCCTTATCGTTTACTGCCCCAAAAACCATGTGCACTTGCTTAGGCTGCAAAGCCTCCAGCTGCTGTAGTATTTGTTTAATTCCATCCTCGTTATGGCCAGTATCACAAATAGTTAAAGGACTATCATTTAGCTTTTGCCACCTGCCTTTAAGGCCAGTTATACTTTTCGCCTTCGCCAAACCAGCACGCAGAGCCTCTTCTGGTATACTGTAGCCTTTCTCCTGCAACAACGCTAACACCTGTAGTACACCAGGTAAATTATACTTTTGATATGAGCCTGTAAGATCTAATTCAAGACCAGCCAAGTATAACATTTCATTACTGTATACCTGAAAAACCTGCCGCTCAAGATCACCCTCTACCAATTCTAATCTAAATTTATCTGTTGCAAAGTATAGTGGGGCCTCTACCTTCATTGCTTTAAGTATAAATACCTCCTCTGCCTCTTCCTGCTTGGTACTGATTACAGCCGGCACGCCAGCTTTAATAATACCAGCTTTCTCAGAGGCAATAGCGACTATCGTATCGCCGAGCAGTGCCTGGTGGTCGTAGCCTATATTGGTGATAAGCGAAACTTCCGGTGTAATAATATTGGTTGAGTCTAGTCTTCCGCCTAAGCCTACTTCTATCACGGCAATGTCCACCTGCTCATCGGCAAAATATTTAAATGCCAAGGCCACCGTCATCTCGAAGAAGGATGGTTTTATACTTTCAAATAATTCTTTGTTTTGCTCTACAAACCGGATAAGGTAATCCTGTGGCAATTCCTGTCCGTTTACTTTAACCCGCTCTGTAAATGATTTAAGGTGTGGTGAAGTATAAAGACCTGTTTTATAACCTGCCTCCTGCAGCACAGCCGCCAACATATGGGAACTGCTACCTTTGCCGTTGGTGCCGCCTACATGTATACTTTTAAACTTATGCTGTGGCTGCCCCAGTGCCTCGCAAAGGTCAATTATATTGTCGAGGCTCTTCTTAAAAGCAGCATTGCCGATGCGTTGGTACATCGGCAATTGCTGGTATAAATAATCAAGACAATCTTGATAGGTCATCAAAAGGGAATTATCTGTTGGTAATAATATAGGTTATGAACCCTGTAGCTCCTGCAGTACCTGTTCTGTTTTCGCCTGTTCTGATAAATGTAGCATCTCGGTAAACGGCATCTCGGTAGATATTTGCAACCTGTGTAGATACTGTCTTCTCCACAACAACGGCATTCTCAACGGTGCCATCAGGGCTGATAGTAACTTTTATAACAACCTTACCAGTCTCTGCAGAGGCGTCTTTTATACGAGGTATATCTCCCCAGCCCCAGCCAGCCATATTAAGCGATCCACCAGCTCCTCCTCCGGGTTTACCATAAAGTGCTTTAGCCTCCAGTGTGCCTTTGGGGTCACCTTTGTCTCCTACTTTATTGGCATCGTCGCCATTGTTGTTGCCGGTTGCATTGTTAGAGGTACCGCTCTTACCAGTACCTGTATCATTTGTAGGCTTACCTGGATAAAGAGATTTAGGCTTTTCAGGCTCCTTCTTTACTACCTCCTCTTTAGGCGGCTGCACTACAGGCTTCTTCACTTCTTCCTTAACCGGTTGCTCTTTTTTAGGCTGTGGCTTCTCCACTTCTTTTGCAGTAACTGGAGCCTCTGCTGTTGTAGTTACTACTTTAGGTGTTTCAACTGCTTTAACAGGCGGTGTAGGTGTAGGAGTTGGAGCTGGCTCCGGAAGCGGGTCTGGCTGTGTTGGAGCAGGCTTGCTGTCCTCTACATTTTTAGACTCGTTTGGAGTAGCCTGTGTCTGCACATCACCGCTACCTACAGCATCCAAGCCAAAGTTTAGCTCGATTCCAAGTTCAGGTGCAGGCGGATCAGGCGCGCGCCAAGCCAGCATATAGATCAGGAAAAGCAAAATAAGCACATGCACACCAATGCTGACACCAGCGGCAATACGCTTATTCTTTTCTTCCTCTTGTGTTGGGGCAAATGCCATAGTTTTTTCTTATTCGCTTGGTACTGTTGCCAATGTAACGCTGGCATTTAAGTTTTTAGCAATACCAGCCACTTTTACAAGATGCTCTACCGGTACAGTCTTATCAACGTGTAACACTACGGCACCTTGCTCTGTTCCTCCTTGCAATAAAGCTGCCAGCTCTGGTTCAATCTGCTCCAGGGCTATTGGCTTGTCGTTCAGGTAATACTGCAAATCCTTCGAAATTGTAACACTGATCTTCTGCATAGTAATGTCAGAAGCCTTACTACTTGGTAGGCTAACAGGCAAACCAGAAGGTGTTACAAAATTAGAGGTAAGCATGAAAAATATTAGCAACAGGAAGATGATGTCCGTCATGGACGACATGCTGAACTCTGGATTGATCCTGTTTTTTGAGCGTAGATTCATTCTTACAGTTGTGGTTCTTGTAACAGATCAAGGAACTCAATAGAAGAGTATTCCATAGAGTGCACAATGCTGTCAATTTTAGAAACAAGGTAGTTATAACCCACATAGGCAGGCAAACCAATAATAAGACCAGTAGCTGTTGTTACCATGGCCTCGTAGATACCGCTTGACAATAGCTTAGGGCTTACAGACCCCTCTGCCTGTGCAATTGCAATAAAGGCACCGATCATACCCGTTACCGTGCCTAAGAAACCAAGCATTGGTGCAGCACCGGCAATAGTTGCCAAAGCAGATAAGTTCTTTTCTAAGCGGCTGATCTCGATCTTACCAACGTTCTCAATAGAGGTTTCAATGTTCTTTAACGGGCTACCAATACGGGAAACACCTTTAGAAATCATTCTGGAAACCGGGGTATTAGCTTGGGCGCAAAGCATTTTTGCTCCATTGATATCGCCGGCTAGTACCATACTTTTAATTCTGTCGTTGAAGCCTTCCGGGTTTTTAGCCGCTTTCTTTAGCGTTAGATAACGTTCAAAGAAAATATAAAGAGCCGCAAGAGAAAGAAGAGCAAGCGGGATCATGGCCCACCCACCATTCATAGCCAGATCTAATAGCGATACAGTAGTATTAGCTGCTTCAGCCCCCTCAGCTATAGCAGTAGTTGTATCAACTGGTGTAGTTGTGATTTGTAATAAGAGTGATGTCATTTTAATTTTTATATACCCAAATAGTTTCTCCGAATGTACTTTTATACTTGTCTAAGGCAGCCTGAGCCTCATCTTGTGTTCCAAAATCCGCTACAGAAACACGGAATAGTCTGCTTCCTTTGCCAGGGGCCAACAATTTCGCCTGCTCATAGCCTTTCGATTGAACAAGAAAAAGGCCATTTTCAGCGCTTAATGATGTTGAATAGCCGCCAGTGATAATATAAAAACGTTTTGAATTCTCTTTAATTGTCTGAGCTGTCTCAGCAATGCTTTTAGTAGGCTGCTCAATTACACTCTCAGATATTGCTTCCTCATTAACAGCCACTTCAGTTGATGCATCTGAAGTGTCACTTGTAGCCCAGGCATCAACTTCCTCAGTGATAAGTTCCTCAGGAGCAGCCTCTAAAACAGGAATGCTTACTGGTAATAAAGCTTTATAATTTGTAAAACGTTCCTCTGCTGTAAAAGGAACATAGTCGTCAGCAAACTTATTAGCCTCTGCTGAGTTACCAGTGTTAAAGCTTTGGTTTAACAGCAACATTGGGTTTAGGCTACTTAAATTGTAGTCAGCCTGCAATGAGAAAAAGTATAGAGCTGATGCCGTTAAGCCAGTTAAAGCCAAGCCAGCTGCCACATTATATACTCTCTTCAGGCGGCTCTTAAATGGTCGCTTTGCATGGATTAGCTCCTGCTGATTGTCTTTTTTCAGCGTGCGTAGCACTGCTGGCTCCTCAAACCTTATTGGTCTTACCGTTAGCTCAGGCAGGCCAAAACTGGCATCCAGCATATTGTCAGCCTCTACATACTCAAATTCAAGCTTTTGCTCTGTAGTATACTTAAAAGTGCCAATATCCTGCAGCACAAACCGGTTCTCCTGCTGCAGTGTGGCCTTGGCCCGGTGTACAAACTCTTTTACAAGTTGCTGCGCCTCTTCCTTCGACACCTGATTCTTATAAGCAATTGTGCTAACTAATAAACCATCGGTCATGACGAGTTTCTCGTTAAAAGCCACCTTTTTAGAAGGTGGCAGAAACGAGTGCTTTACCGGGTTGATTCGGGCAGACACATAACGAGTTATCAAACCTCCAAAATCGGGGATGATAACGCAGTCATGATCATATAGCAATGACTTTATGTGCTTCTCTACCATAGGTATTTAGAATGAATAGGTAATTCCACCTAATAGATTTATACTTTTACTCGGGTAATTAACGAACCTTTCGTACTTCTGTCCGAAGATGTTATTGGCCATCACAAACACTGTAAAGTTGTTTGTGAATTTGTAATCTGCCTTCAGGTTCAGGTCCACGATCGTATCTGTTTCGCGGAGTACTGATGTACCGTCTGGTCTGGCAATACGGCCAAATGAACTACCAATATAATAAAGTTCTGAATTAAACAGAATCTTATCGTAGAAGTTGTAGGTGGCATATACGCTGCTCATCAGCTCCGGACGGTGAAACGGTTGCTCCAGGTTATCTGTGTTATACTGGTTATAATCAGCCTTTAATCCTATGCGAAGCTCGTCTGAATAATTAAATGAACCTTCTACATAAAAATTTAAAACATTTGTTACGCCGTCGTCATAAACTAGATCAAATTTGGTAGAATCGCTTACGGAGTTATTGTAGAAGTATAGATTTCTGAAGTTCTGGTAAGCTACACGACCTGTAAGGTGCACGTAATTGGCAATATTTGCCTGAAAACCACCATAAACTTCTAAGCCTTTATTGATATCGGCTACTTGTACATTAGGGGCCAGCCAAGGGTTCTCCTGCGTTAAGCCATATAAAGTAACTCTTTGCAAATCGCCACCTAAACCTGCGTAAATCTGCAAGTTATCCTTGATAGGTTCAATAGCAACTCTGGCCATCGGATACACATTGAATTTACGTGCATCGTTAATGGTATCCCCAGTGTAAGCTATATTAGCACCTAAGGTTAATTTTACAGCATTAAACTGGCGTTGATACGACGGGTGCACCTTCACAAAATTTCGTGTAACGCTCAATTTATCCTTGTGCGTCAGGAACGATACATCAGCATCTACTTTAAAGGCAGAAACATCATCGATACCATACTCTGTTCTAAGTCCTGCAGCCACATTAACCTCCGACATATTGTAATGGTCGTTCAGGTAAGTAGCCTTTAGGTTGGCATTGTAAAGGAATGGGGCACCAGACGTCTGGTTATGCAATGTGCCTTCTGCACCTACTCTGTTGAATACCTGCTGAATATTATCCTTATCGATGGCAGTCTCTTGGTTTGGTGTGTAACCATAGAAATGGTATTTGTCACGGCCATAGTTTAACCGGCCTCCCAAAGTAAGCCCTTTCAGGTAGCGTTCGCCATGTACTCCAATCGCACTGTTAGATACAGCTGAGTTACCTTTGTCTACAGGGCCACGGGCAGAACTGATGTGGCTGATTTCAGCACCATAGTCAGATTCTTTGCTGCGCTTATTATGGAAATACCCTTTCAGGTATAAACTACCATAATTACCAAGCCCAGCTTTAATATAGTTGCCGTACAGCTTTGTAAGCTCATCCTGCTTTATGGTCAGCACGCGCATCTGCAAGTTTATATCCTGAGATGGCAAGCGGTAATCAGAGTAGCGGTAATAGACATTACGGTCACCGGATTCCGGTGCAGGTATTCTGAATTTCTCAAAGTTACGGGCAGCCTGCGGCAGCTCGATTACACGGTTCTTTTCAACTACAACCTCTGCATCTTCCAGCTTGGCACCTTCTCCCCAACCCTGCGCTTGCGCCTGGTTCATATAACTAAACCCCACACTCAGAACAACTGCAAGAGAGGCTAATCTTAATTTATTTTTCATGGTGATGATTCTGTTCTTGATGATCTGAAAAGGATGATCTTCTGTTACTGCTGCCCTGTTGTATCATTAGCAGGAACCTGCTGTTGCTGCTGATTTTCCGGTGTGCTTTTGCCTTCCAGCTTGGCCAGCTTCTGCTTCGCTTCTTCTACAATTTCTGGGTTCGGGGCATTTGTAATGATAGAGTTAAGCGTTGAGGTTGCCTGGAACATCTCATTCTGTGCAGCATAGTTGTCAGCGATCAAAAGGAAAGTCTTGCCTAACCAGTAATCATAGTTAGAAAACCTGTTATTGAACTCAAAAGACTTATCCAGCGACTCCTTATACTTCTTCTGCTTAAATAGTATCTCCGACACCAAGTAGTGTGCCTCAGCACCATTCACATCAGAAGCTTCTTTGGCGGTCTCACTCAACTCCTTCAGTGCCTGATCCAGGCTGCCTTGCGCATATGTAGCCTTACCTCTGTAAAGCAGTGCTGTATTATAAGCGTTAAGAGAAGCATTTCCCTGGCTAATCAACTCATTGGCTACACGCTTCGTACCTGCATAATCATTAGTAACGAAGTAGCTCTTCATTAAACCTGTTAAAGCAGTCTGCTGCTCTTTACGGTTAGAGGCAAGGTCGCGCAGACGGCTATAATATTTAATAGCTTCTGGGTAGTTTTTCGCTTCAAATTCCAAGTCTGCTACACGCTGTATACCACGGTTCAGGTACTCTGACCTGTTTTCTGTGATTACCTCTTTCATGCGCTGCAAGCCTTCCTGCATACGGTTGGTGCGCAGGTAAGAATCGGCCAGGAAGTAGCGGGCATCAGGAACAAATGAACTTTTTGGATACTGTACTATAAACTTCTCAAACTTTGGTAGAGCCTGCTCATAGTTCTGAGCAAAGTATAAATTTTTGGCAGAGTTAAACTCAACACTTTCCAGCGCATCGCTTTCAGGGTTAGCTGACTTATACTTATCAAGGTATGTGTCGAATTCATTTGTACGGTTCTCGGCACCTAATACTTCTTGTAAGCTATATAGAGCACCGCTAGCTACCTTAGAGTCCGGGAATTCGTTAAGTACACGCTGCTGGTCGGCAATGGCTTGGTTGTTCTGGCCTAAGTTAGCGTAAGCTATACCACGTTTCTGCAAAGCGTTTGGTACAAGCCTGCTATTAGGCATATTGTTAATAAGCGTTGTAAAGCCTTTCACTGCAGCCTGGTAGTTTCCACCTTCAAAGTCGATCAGGGTGCGCTGGTACTGAGCTGCTTCAGCGTAACGCGACTGAGGAAACTTAGAAATTACTTCCTGTAAAGCTTCAGCTGCTCTGTCGTTACGGCCAGTTATACTGTTAATTACACCTTTTTGGAATAGTGCATAATCACGATCAGGAGAGCTGGAAGAAAGCACACGCTCATACAGTTTTAAGGCCTCATTGTAATTTTTACTTACATAATAAGTATCTGCCAGACGAAGTGTAGCATCGTTGTAATTCGGGTTACTTGGCTTAACAGCATCTAAGTAAGCCTTAAAATGCGTGAGGGCCTTATCATACTGCTTGGTGTTATAGTAAGCGTATCCAATGCCATAACGAGATTTAGTGTAATAATCCTCCTTAGCATTCTGCGTAGTACGGAAAACAGCGCCGTAGCTATTGATGGCATCTTGGTAACGCTGCCCAATGGAGTAAGCCTCACCTTTCACAAAGTGGCTGGCTGCTGTTACGTCTTTATCATAAGGGTACTGTAACGACTTGTCCAGCATAGCAACTGCCGCCGGAAATTTTGCATCGTTAAACAGGTTTACAGCATGGTAATACGTTACACGCTGATAGGTCTGAAGTATACGCCAGCTTTTCTTCTCCAGACTCTCTATATGGCGAATCGCATCTGCATAGTTGTTAGAGCCAAAGTATGACTCACTCAGCAATTTATCCGCTTCCTCAGCCTGACTGGAATTAGGGTAATTCTTGTTGAAATCTGCCAGTGAGTTAATCACTTCCCTAAAGTTACCCAGTTCGTAGTTTACCTGCGCATACTTTAATGTAGCAGCCTCTGTAACGTCCTTATCCAAATCGCTCTTTCTGGCTTGATCAAAGGCAGTTAAGGCAAATTGCTTGTTGTTTTCCTTTAAGTAACTGAGGCCAAGGTAATAGGCAGCATTTTGGCCTAAAGCATCCTTTTTAAGGGCAACAGCTTTAAAGTTAGTAATTGCCTCCTTAAAGTTATTGTTCTTATAGTCTGTAAAAGCAATCTTATACTGCACCACAGGGTCCATTGTTTTCTTGCCTTCAGCAAACTGATCAAAGTACTTATCAGCAGTCTTGTAGTCAGCTTTCTGATAATAGGCATCACCAACCAACAGTGCAATTTCATCGGCTTGCTGCACTGGCGGCTTTTTTGCCAGAGCTGCCTCACCATAACGTATTACCTCATACACGTCATTCTCCTTGTAAAGAATCTCCGTGATCATGTAAGGTACAATATTAGCGTAAGCCTCGTTTTTCTCAGCTACCTTCAGATCAGCTTTAGCTGCTGCGTAATCGCCTTTTCGATATGAAATATAACCAGCATAATAACTGGAGGCATAGGCAAATCGGTGCTCATCTTCTCTAAAGCCGGTAGTTTTATTTTTATCAAACCAAATTTTGGCGTTATCAAAATCCTTGGTGGCAAAGTATGAGTAGCCTAGTTTAAATTCCAGCTCTTTGTTTTGCTTTATACTTAGCAGGTGCGTCGGGGCCAGTTGTAGCAGTTCGGCTGCACGCTTGTAGTTTTTCTGTTCAAAGTAGTATAAACCTAGCTCGTAATTAGCCAAGGCAGTTTTAGGGTGCGTCGGAAAAGTCTTTGCAAAGTTCAGGATAAGCTGCTCTGCGTCGGGGTGCAGCAGGTATAAACCGCTTAGCGCGTAATAGTATTGTGCATCCGCAGTTTTAGCGTTGTCACCAATCAGGTTGATATACTTCCTGAAGGCTTCCTGAGCGGCACCATACTTTGCGCGGTCAAAAAGCTCCACCCCTTCGTGATAATAATTTTCACCAGAAGTAAAAGCCTGCGTGTGCTGCGCCACTACCACATGAGAGCCGCCGGCAAGTACCGAAGCAAGTGCAACTTTGTAAGCTAATTTCATATGTTTTTTATTACCCATCGGGATAACCAGATTTGTTCGTTAAAGTATAAAAAAGCGTTTACTACAGTTAAAAGTAAGCTTCTAAAGCAGTATACACTAATCTCAAAGTTACTAAAAAATTAGTAGCAGAAGCTGCCTTTAACGCTTTTCTTATAAAAGTAGTTAGCACACAAGTATCGCATAACACTAATATAAAGTATAAGAGCTCTAAATATTGTGTGCCGCAAAAACTTTAACAATTACGATGCAAGCGCCCTCGGTACTGGATGAAGAATTTTAAAAACCAGCTCGCGTAAAATATCTGCGTCAGACATATCGCCGCCCGTTATACCTTTCACTTGGAGATCAGCAACTCTGATAAAATGAATAATATCTACACAGCGAGGAGCCGGGTAGGCACGCATGGCATTCATGTAATCCTTTACTTTCCAGGCCTGATTGCCTAAGCTCTTCTTCAAGCCTGCTTCTGATTTATCGGCTTGTGTGTGCAGCGTCAGCAGTTTGGTAAAAAAATTAAAAAGCATTGACAGGTTCGGGATTAGCGGGTTATTTTTTGGGTTTGATTCAAAATAATGAATTATACGGTTAGCCTTAAGCGCATCGCGTGTGATAAGGGCTGCCTGTAGCTCAAAGATGTTATACTCTTTGCTGATACCCACATTCTCTTGTACTACACTTTCGTCTATAGTAGCGCCAGGACGCAGGTTGATCAAGAGCTTATCTATTTCGTTGGCTAAACGCGAAAGGTCCGACCCAATATATTCGCTGAGTAACTGTACAGCCTGTGGCGTGGCTTTTATACTTTTCTGTTTAAGGTAACTGGTAACCCAGGCAGGCACCTGGTTGTCGTAGAGCTTTTTGGTAGTAAGCAGCACTGCATGCTTGCTTACGGCCTTTGCCAGGCCTTTGCGACCATCCATTGTTTTATGCTTGTAGCAGAATACCAGTATAGTAGAAGGCAAGGGATTTTGAAGGTAAGCCTCCAACTGCTTCATTCCCTCCTCCTTTTCAATATCCTGAATGCTTTGCGCCTCCTTTACTATCACTACCGATCTCTCTGACATCATCGGATAACGCTTTGCCTGAAGTAGTACCGTTGATACATCTACATCCTTACCATACAATACCACTTGGTTAAAACCTTTTTCGTGTTCCTGTAGAGCGTGTTTTTCTATATACTCGGCAATGGTATCGATATAGAAAGACTCTTCGCCCTGTAAAAAGAATACAGGGGCAAACTGCCTTTGCTTAAGTTTTTCTAAAATGCCTTCGGGTGTCTGCGACATGATGGAGGATAATGTATAGTAGCTTAAAAGAATCAGAGCCTGTCAGCTCCTCTCCTACAAATTTAAGGCATCAGCAGGAAAATAAAAGCCCGAGTCTAAGTATTAGCTGATCTTTTAAGTGTAATGCCACAGTTATAAATCATACTTTACCAGATGCTTTCACCATAATTAGTCTAGGGATGCCATCGCCATAATAATCTGAAACACTATGATGCTCTACAAAACCTAGCTTTTTGTAAATGTTAATGCCTTGCTTATTATCCGGATGCACTGTTAAGTAGCTGGTATTAGCTCCTTTGGCCTCAACTTCTGCAAGTAAAGTATGAGTAAGCTTCTCTCCTATACCCTGTCCCCTATAAGCTAGTAATACACCCAGCGATAATAACCAAGCCTGCTTCGCTTCTGAATTATAATGCCCAATCGCATAGCCAACCACCTTATCATCAAGCAAAGCAACTTTAAACAAACCCTCTGTAATATCCAGCATTTGCCTTAATGCAAACAACGGATAAGTGTCTTCTCCGAATAAAGCTTCGTCAATCGCTTTAACAGCCTTTAAATCCTCTACAGTTGCTGCTCTTAAGTATAGTGCCATGATAATAAAGTATAAATAAAAAGTATAGCTTGTACATCCTCTTGCATATCTGGTGTAAGTATACTGTTGATTTACAAATGCACTCCAATAAACTGCTAACTCTTTTTTATATTTGCCTTGAACAGACAAACTGGTGTAAATGAATCTTATTGACGAATTGAGATGGAGAGGCATGCTCCACGATTTCATGCCGGGCACAGAGGAACAACTTGCCGCTGAAATGACAACAGGCTACATTGGCTTTGACCCAACGGCTAAATCTTTGCACATCGGTAACCTGGCTACTATCATGTTACTCGTACATCTTCAGCGTGCAGGCCATAAACCTGTAGCTTTGGTTGGTGGTGCAACAGGTATGATTGGCGACCCGTCAGGTAAATCAGCTGAGCGTAACCTGTTAGATGAAACAACACTACGTGAGAACCAGGAAGGTATAAAAAAACAATTAGAGAAGTTCTTGGATTTTAATTGCGGCGCAAATTCTGCAGAGATCGTGAATAATTACGATTGGTTCAAGGACTTCAGCTTCCTGGGCTTTTTACGTGAAGTGGGCAAGCACATTACTGTAAACTACATGATGAGCAAAGACTCCGTGAAGAAGCGCATTAGTGCAGACGAGGAAGGTGACCGTGCAGAAGGCCTATCTTATACTGAATTTGCTTACCAGCTGATACAGGGATACGACTTCTACCACCTTTTCAAAAACAAAAACGCAAAGCTGCAAATGGGTGCGTCTGACCAGTGGGGTAATATTACCACAGGCACAGAGTTGATTCGCCGCATGGATGGTGGTAAGGCTTTTGCTTTAGTAGGCAAACTGGTTACAAAATCAGACGGCACTAAGTTTGGCAAATCGGAAGGCGGCAATGTATGGCTCGACCCGAACTTTACCTCTCCTTACAAGTTTTACCAGTTCTGGCTAAACCTGTCAGATGAGGAGGCGGAAAAACTGATTAATGTGTATACTTTGCTTCCGGAAGATGAAATTGCACGATTGACAGAAGAGCACAAACTAGCCCCTCACCTGCGCGTTCTACAGAAAGCCTTGGCTAAAGATGTTACAATTCGTGTACATTCCGAAGAGGATTATAATTCTGCTGTAGAAGCCTCAGAAATTTTATTTGGGAAAGGCGATTTAAACACCTTAAAGGGCCTTAAGGAGGATGTTTTACTGTCTGTGTTCGAAGGCGTGCCTCAGATAGAGATACCCAAGGAAAGTTACGAAAGTGCGGGTACTGTAACCGACCTGCTTTCTGAAATTACAAGCGGCCAGATCTTCGACTCGAAAGGTGAAGCGAAGCGCATGATCAAAAACGGTGGTGTAAGTATAAACCGCCAGAAGATTGCCGGACCAGAAGATGCTGTAAACTTTGAATTATTGCAGGATAAGCACCTGGTAGTGCAGAAAGGGAAGAAAAACTACTATTTAATTATAGTTAAGTAATTGCAGATCAATAGCTTACAAATAAAAAAGGTGGCCTTTTCAGGTCACCTTTTTTATTTAATTTAGTCTGTCTGATTACTATTTTTGATCAGCAGTGCTGTTTTTCATGTCCTGAACTTCCTTACGGATGTCCTGAGCCATGTTTTTAAGATCCTGCATGCCTTTACGTACACGAGTACCTGCAGCAGCGTTACCTTTATCGTAGAATTTTTCGAAATCAGATTCCAACGACATTACAAGGTCTCTCAGTTTGCTAAAGTTGTTGTTCATTAGAGCTATTTGTTATAGTGAAACAATTGTTTTTACTGCTCTAATATACACATTTGTTACAAACAAGCAAAAATTAGCAATTTTTAATATATGCCTTTTAAGCCCGTTAGGCGGTAACAGCAGGACTTGCATACAAGCCTTTGTCCAATTTTTGTGCAATTTTCTCGAATGCATTGATGGTCTCTTCCACATCAGCTAAAGTATGTACAGCCGTAGGAATCAGGCGCAGCATGATCACGTCTTTAGGTACAACTGGATACACTACGATAGAGCAGAAAATGTTGTAGTTTTCGCGCAGGTCCAGTGTCAACTGAGTAGCATCCGGAATCTGACCGTTTAGGAATACAGGCGTAACCGGAGACTCTGTGCCACCAATGTTAAAGCCTTTCTCGCGCAGGCCAGACTGCAGTGCGTTTACCACCGTCCAAAGCTGTTCTTTCAGCTCTGGCTTGGTGCGCAGCAACTCTAAACGCTTAAGCGCACCAACAACAAGTGGCATTGGCAACGACTTAGCGAAAATTTGTGAACGCATGTTATAGCGTAGATACTCTACTACCTGCTCGTTAGATGCCACAAAGGCACCGATGCTAGCCATAGACTTGGCAAAAGTTGAGAAGTATACGTCAATACCATCCTGGCAACCTAAGTGCTCGCCAGTACCGGCACCAGTTTTACCCATTGTACCAAAGCCGTGGGCATCATCAACTAACAAACGGAAGTTGAATTTCTCTTTTAGCGCAACTACTTTATCCAGGCTACCCAGTTTACCAGACATTCCGAATACGCCTTCTGTAATAACAAGTATGGCACCGCCAGTATTCTCAGCCCAACGTGTTGCACGCTCCAGCTGCTTCTCCAGGCTTTCCATATCATTGTGGCCGTAAACAAAACGCTTGCCCTGGTGCAGACGCACACCATCAATTATACAGGCATGGGACTCCGCGTCATAAACGATAACATCGTGTCTGTCTACCAGCGCATCAATAATGGATACCACACCCTGATAACCGAAGTTAAGAAGTAAAGCATCAGGCTTCTGAACAAACTCAGCAAGCTCAGACTCCAGTTGCTCGTGCAGGTTAGAGTTACCTGACATAATTCGAGCACCCATTGGGTAAGCCATACCCCACTCTGCAGCAGCCTCAGCATCTGCCTTACGTACCTCTGGGTGGTTAGCAAGACCTAAATAGTTGTTTAAGCTCCAGGTAAGCACTTCTTTACCCCTAAATTTCATGCGCGGCGCAATCTCCCCCTCTAGCTTTGGAAATGTAAAATAGCCATGCGCGTAATGAGAGTGGCTTCCTAATGGACCTCTGTTGGTCAACAACTTTTCAAATAAATCCACTTGTGTAATAATTTGGTTATCAGAATAATTTCACGTTATAAATTGCATGCTTTACCCATTGCATGAAGTATAGCTACAAGTTTCGCAAATTTAGGCTTTTACATCATCATATACAATGTATATATACTATATCCGAAACACCTTTTTATACATACAACTTTTAACTTTGGCCTTAAACCGCTTTCTTTGAAGACTGAAATAAAAAAGCAACTGCATGAAAAAAATAAATAAGATACTGGTAGCCAACCGTGGTGAAATAGCCTTGCGTGTAATGCGCACAGCTAAAGAAATGGGAATCAAAACTGTGGCTGTATACAGTGAGGCTGATCGTAATGCGCTGCATGTTAGGTTTGCAGATGAAGCGGTTTGCGTGGGCGGTCCTAAATCAAGCGAATCATACTTGCGCGGCGATGTTATTGTTGAAGTTTGCAAGCAGTTAGATGTTGACGCTATTCATCCGGGCTACGGTTTCTTGTCAGAAAATGCAGGCTTTGCCAAAAAAGTAAAAGAAGCTGGATTGATATTTATCGGTCCGTCGCCGGAAGCTATTGAGTTAATGGGCAGCAAACTAGCCGCCAAAGCAGCAGTAGCCAAGTATAACATACCCATGGTACCTGGCACAGAGGATGCCATTACAGATGTAGAAGAGGCAAAACAGATTGCCAAACAAGTTGGTTTTCCTATACTTATTAAGGCAAGTGCAGGTGGCGGCGGTAAAGGCATGCGTGTAGTAGACAGTGTTGAGCAGTTCGAAGAACAGATGCAATTGGCTGTTAGCGAAGCAACATCTGCCTTCGGTGATGGCTCCGTTTTCATTGAAAAGTATATCGGTTCGCCGCGTCACATCGAGATACAGGTGCTTGGTGATACACATGGTAATATTATACACCTATTCGAGCGTGAGTGCTCTATTCAGCGTCGTCACCAGAAAGTAATTGAAGAAGCCCCTTCGGCTGTACTTACACCTGAACTGCGTGCAGAAATGGGACGTTGCGCTGTAAACGTAGCAAAAGCCTGCGACTATGTAGGAGCTGGTACTGTAGAGTTTCTGGTAGATGAGAATCTGAACTTTTACTTCCTGGAAATGAATACACGCTTGCAGGTAGAGCACCCCGTAACGGAACAAATAACAGGCCTAGACTTGGTAAAAGAGCAGATCTTGATTGCAGAGGACAACCCACTTAGTTTCGCACAGGAAGACTTAGAAATATACGGACACTCTTTAGAACTACGCGTTTATGCTGAAGATCCGACGAATAACTTCTTACCAGATATCGGAAGATTAGAAACTTATAAGCGTCCGCAAGGCTTAGGCGTGCGAGTAGATGATGGTTTTGAGCAAGGTATGGATATTCCGATTTATTACGACCCGATGATTGCAAAACTTGTAACGTTCGGTAAAGATCGTCAGGAAGCCATCGATAAAATGCTGCGTGCGATTGATGAGTACCAGATAACTGGTATTGAGACTACACTCCCATTTGGTAAGTATGTGTTGCAGCACGAAGCATTTGTAAGCGGCAACTTCGATACTAAATTTATTGAGCGTTATTACACACCGGATGTACTTAACCTACAACTTGATTCTGCAGCAGAAGAAATCGGTGTTGCGTTAACAGCCATGCTTTTAAATGATAGCAAGGGCAGAACAACAAACAATGCTACTACAAGCAACGGACAAAACGCATCTAACTGGAGAAAAAACAGAACAAAGTAAAAGTACAGTCCCAGAGCAAGTATAAAAAGAGAGGGTG
The DNA here is from genome assembly GCF_037892465.1 of Pontibacter sp. H249. Lineage (NCBI taxonomy): Bacteria > Pseudomonadati > Bacteroidota > Cytophagia > Cytophagales > Hymenobacteraceae > Pontibacter > Pontibacter sp. H249. Next base: position 213,062 of record NZ_JBBKTR010000006.1, read on the forward strand.
CCATAAACTGGCACCCTCTCTTTTTATACTTGCTTATACTTTAAAGGCAAAGCAGCTATACTTAAATAAGATCGAAAAAGCTTTTGACACCTATGTTACGTTCTTTTGTAAAACCTTCTCCGTAGGTTACACCAATTGAGTGGCCCATTTCTTTAGCTCTTGCTTCTATAAACTCCAAAAACTCCGGAGAAGAAATGTAGGTATTCGGAGATGAATCGTCGGGATTGTAAAACTGCGACTTAAAAGCACGAATAGTCTCCATCTTTTTACCCCAATGTGCAGTTACATCAACTACAACATCCGGAGAAATAAAGCGATCTTGAATGTAGTGGTAAACAGCTTTAGGTCTCCAAGCTTCCTGATCTTCTCCTTTCTCATCTTGTGTTTTGATCATCTTCAGCCCAGACTTAAAGCATGATTCAGAAACCAAGTCAGCCCCTCTCTTATGATCAGGATGCCGATCATAAACCGCATTCATGATAACAAGTTCTGGTTTATACTTGCGTATCTTCTCTATAACCTTAAGTTGATGCTCTTTATCATTTTGAAAGAAACCATCTGCAAATCCAAGATTTTCACGAGCGGCTAAACCCATTATCTTGCTAGCGGCTTCAGCCTCCTCTATTCTCGTTTCCGGAGTTCCGCGTGTACCCAACTCACCTTGGGTTAAATCTACAATACCTACTTTTTTCCCATCTGCTACATGTGCTATCAATGTACCTGAGCAGCCAAGTTCAATATCATCCGGGTGTGAGGCAAAGGCAAGTATATCTAATTTCATAGGTTACAGTATAGTTATCTGATTCGGAGCTTACGTCCAACTCTTAAAGTAGTACGGGTACTGATTCCATTTAGCCTAGCAATTTGTGATGCAGATACGCCATATCTTTTACCGATACCAGATAATGTGTCGCCGCTTCTAACTGTGTGGTATGATGTTCTGCGGCCTGCGCTAGAACTACTTTTTGACCGATTATAATAGTTGAATAAAGCTGAAGTAATGACAAGGTTATCTCCTTTTATGAGGTAATCAGGAAAATCATACATGTTCTCTGGGTCAATTGGGTTACCCTGATACCGAACTTCGTAATGCAAGTGAGGACCTGAGCTACGTCCTGTACTTCCTCCTAATCCTATTAAGTCCCCGGCTTTAACAAATTGCCCTGTTTGTGCTATGGTTCTGCTCATATGTCCGTACAGCGTCTCCAACCCGTTATAATGGCGCACAACAATGTAATTACCATAGCCACCGCCATCCCACTTATTTATTCTGATTACACCATCAAATGCTGCGAAAATAGAGTCTCCAGTATTAAGATCAATGTCAGTGCCATAGTGCCAACGCCCGCTTCTGGCGCCAAAATGACTAGTTACAGGTGTTTCTACCAAAGGCATTTTGTAATTCCGGTTACTGCGAGGGTCATAAAGCTTAATATCAACAGTATCCTTCAGCTGACGGCCATCCATACGATAAGGGTTGATATTACGTGTGTCCCAAATGGCGTAATAACCTGCAATTCTGATCCATGTAGAGTCTACCAAGACTTCTTCAGACATTTCAACGATATGCTGCTCTCCAAGGTCTAACTCTGAAGTGTCTTCACTAACAATGGACAGCTCTTTCTTTGGGTTGAAGAAGATAGATTGATCAGCGTCAGAGTTTTCATCAGGGAATTCGTCATACTTAATAAGTATAGCCGTATCTGGCCTGACATACTGTATTTTAGGAGACTTTGTCTTAAACAGGTCTTTAACCTTACCCTGCGCAACTGCTTCAGAAAAGTTGCCTACAAAGCAGCATAAGAAAAATACCAGAAATAAGGGTAATCGTAATTTTGACATACCTTTCATTTTAGCTTACCGCTATTTATTGCTTTCGCATGATAAACTTTAGTAAAGCTATTTTATTGTAATGCTCCAGACACCGAGCTATAAATTATAGTGCAATTACAGGAGCTACTCATTTAGAATTTAGTGCAAATCGTTGGCAGCTAAGTAACGTTCTGCATCAAGAGCAGCCATACAACCTGTGCCTGCTGCAGTTACAGCCTGTCGGTATGTAAAATCCTGCACGTCGCCACATGCAAAAACGCCATCAATATTTGTTTTCGATGTCCCAGGAATTGTTCGGATATAACCGTTTTCATCCAGGTTAAGGAATTCTTTAAATATATCGGAGTTCGGTTTATGACCAATAGCAACAAAGAAGCCTTTAACAGGTATTTCACGCATTTCACCAGATACCACATTTTTCACGCGAACTCCCTCAACGGTTTGATCACCTAAAATTTCATCTGTAACTGAATTCCATAAAATTTCTATGTTTTTGGTCTTTTTCACGCGCTCCTGCATAATAGTAGAGGCACGCATTTCATCGCGGCGTACAATCATATATACTTTCGTGCAAAGATTGGCAAGGTAAGTGGCCTCTTCAGCAGCTGTATCACCAGCACCCACAATAGCCACATCCTGTCCTCTATAAAAGAAACCGTCACATACGGCACAAGCAGAAACACCGCTACCATTCAACCTAGACTCAGAGTCCAACCCAAGCCATTTGGCAGATGCACCAGTAGAAATAATAACAGTATGCGCTTCAATTACCTTCTGATCATCGATAGTTACTTTGTGAGGCTGCGACGAAAAATCAACAGCTGTAGCAATACCATACCGTACATCTGTGCCAAATCGTTCTGCCTGTTTCCTGAAGTCTTCCATCATCTCAGGGCCCATAACACCCTCAGGATAACCAGGATAATTCTCTACATCATTAGTTATAGTTAACTGACCACCTGGTTGCAAACCTTGATATAGAACTGGACTAAGCCCAGCTCTAGAAGCATATATTGCAGCTGTATAACCAGCAGGACCAGAACCAATGATCAGGCATTTTACTTTTTCTATTTCCATTTTTATTTAAGTGCTGAAGAATTTTGGTTGCAAGTATACAAAATTTCTAGCCTATGCCTTCATTTGAGCTTGCAAAATTGTACTGCTTGCCACATAAAAAAAGCCCTGCCATTCCTGACAGGGCTTTTTTTATGTGCAATGTTATTAACCTAAGTATGGCTTAAGCGCTTTACTTCTGGATGTATGACGAAGTCTTCTTATCGCTTTTTCTTTGATCTGGCGAACACGCTCACGTGTTAGATTAAACTTCTCTCCTATTTCCTCTAGTGTTAACGAATGCTCTCCGTTAAGGCCAAAGTATAACGTAATTACATCAGCCTCTCTTTTGGTAAGTGTCGAAAGCGCACGCTGTACCTCTTTACGAAGCGAATCGTTCATCAAACCAGTGTCTGGAGACTCTTCATCTTCATTTTCTAGTACGTCTAGCAGGCGGTTTTCCTCACCTTGCACAAACGGTGCATCCACAGATACATGGCGACCTGATATTTTAAGAGTGTCAACTACCTCGGCAGTAGTTAATTCTAGTACTTCGGCAATTTCTTCAGGCGATGGCTCACGCTCAAACTTCTGTTCAAGCTCTGAGAATGATTTAGAGATTTTGTTTAGTGATCCAACACGGTTAAGCGGAAGTCGTACTATACGCGACTGCTCTGCCAAAGCCTGTAAAATTGATTGGCGAATCCACCATACGGCATAAGAAATAAACTTAAAACCACGTGTTTCATCGAAGCGTTTGGCTGCTTTAATCAGGCCCAGGTTACCTTCATTGATAAGGTCACCTAAAGAAAGGCCTTGGTTTTGATACTGCTTAGCCACCGATACTACGAAACGCAAGTTGGCTTTTGTTAACTTCTCAAGCGCAAACTGATCTCCTTCTTTAATTCTCTGTGCCAAAGACACCTCTTCGTCCGGAGTAAGCAAATCTACTTTACCAATCTCCTGCAGGTATTTGTCCAGCGATTGGCTTTCACGGTTGGTTATCTGTTTGCTTATCTTGAGTTGTCTCATCAGAGTATATTGTTATTGCAAAAAATGTTAAAATTTGGTATTTGGCTCGGTGACTTAACATCAAAAAACCGCGCAAAGTTCTTACATCTTCTAAATAAAATCAAGACGTTTTTATTTGCACAGTAAAAAAGAAAAAAACTCTTGGCGCCTTATTACCACAAAAGGTAAGACACCAAGAGTTTAAACTAAAATTTATTGTTGCTGAGAAGCCTCTGGTTTAGGTAGTATAGCCTTACGAGAAAGCTTGAATTTACCAGTCTTCTTATCGACATCGATAAGTTTAACTTTAACTTCCTCTCCTATCTCAAGTACACCGTCCATTGTTTCAAGGCGCTCGTGCTTAATTTCAGAGATATGAAGTAAGCCGTCTTTACCTGACATAAACTCTACGAAGGCTCCGTAAGGCTGAATTGATTTAACCTTTCCGATGTATACTTCCCCGATCTCAGGCTGGGCTACAATTGCTTTAATCTTAGAAACCGCACTGTCCATGGCATCCTGGTTATTAGCAAAGATGTTAACATGGCCTTTCTCGTTTTTCTCTTCGATAATTATCGTAGCACCAGTATCTTTCTGGATCTGCTGGATTACTTTACCACCTGGTCCGATAACAGCACCAATAAATTCTTTATCGATAACTATGTTGTAAGAACGTGGTGTATGTGGTTTGTAATCTGCATTAGGCTCAGAAATAGTTTTAGACATCTCGTTGAGGATGTGCAGACGGCCTGCGTTAGCCTGAGCAAGTGCCTGGCTAAGCACGTCGTAAGATAATCCGTGCACCTTAATGTCCATTTGGCAAGCTGTGATACCATTTCTAGTACCAGCAACTTTAAAGTCCATATCGCCTAAGTGATCTTCATCACCTAAAATATCAGAAAGAACAGCGAACTTACCTGATTTCTCGTCGGTAATTAAACCCATAGCGATACCAGATACAGCACCTTTAACAGGTACACCTGCATCCATAAGTGCCAGAGAGCCGGCACAAACAGTAGCCATAGAAGAAGAACCGTTAGATTCCAGAATATCAGAAACGATACGTATTGTATATGGGTTCTCAGACTCTGAAGGAAGTACTTTCTTCAGAGCACGTAAGGCCAAGTTACCATGCCCAATCTCACGACGGCCTGGCCCTCTATTTGGTCTTACCTCACCAGTAGAGAAAGCAGGGAAGTTATAGTGTAATAAGAATTTATTTGTACCTGAAATCATGGCACTGTCGATCAATTGCTCGTCGAGTTTAGTTCCAAGAGTTACAGTTGTTAAAGATTGTGTTTCGCCACGTGTAAACACCGCAGATCCATGCGTAGCTGGCAAGTAGTTAACCTCAGACCAGATTGGACGAATTTGATCTAATGCACGGCCATCCAAACGCATTCTATCGTTCAGAATCATGTTGCGCACAGCTTCTTTCTCTACATCGTGGAAGTATGTTTTGATCAGCGTCATGTCATACTCATGGTCTTCACCAAGTGACGCCACAAACTCTTCTAAAACAGAAGCAAAGCCTTCTTTGCGATCAGATTTAACGTCGCTGCCTCTTTTAGCAACTTCATAAGCTTTTGCATAAGTAGCTTCGTATACTTTCTGGCGCAGTTCTTCATTATGAGTTTCATGTGAGTACTCACGCTTCACAGTCTTGCCTACTAATTCAGTTAACTCGATCTGTGCCTGGCAATGCACTTTAATGGCATCGTGTGCAAACTGAATTGCTTCCAGCATCTCTGCCTCAGAAACCTCATTCATTTCGCCCTCTACCATCACAACGCTATCAATAGACGCACCTACCATCAGGTCGATATCAGCTCTTTGCAGGTCTGTAACAGTTGGGTTGATAATCAGTTGTCCATCGATACGAGCTACGCGAACTTCAGAGATTGGCCCGTTGAAAGGTATGTCAGAAACTGCCAATGCAGCTGAAGCAGCAAGTGCTGCAAGCGCATCTGGCATGATCTCCGTATCAGCAGAGATCAGGTGTATAGTCATTTGGGTCTCAGCATGGTAATCGTCCGGGAAAAGCGGGCGCAATACGCGGTCAACTAAGCGAGACACTAATACTTCATAATCAGATAATCTTGCTTCTCTTTTCAGGAAGCCTCCAGGTATTTTACCTGAAGATGCAAACTTTTCCTGATAGTCTACAGAAAGAGGCAAGAAGTCAACTCCCTCACGGGCATCTTTATTCGAAACAACCGCAGCTAGCAGCATGGTGTTACCCATTTTAACTACTACAGATCCGTCGGCTTGTTTGGCTAGTTTACCAGTTTCAATTGTTATCTCCCTGCCATCAGGAAGAAGAATGGTTTTGTTAATCGCTTTGTAAGACATCTTCAATTATTTTTACATCTAAAAACAGGGCTGCCCTTTGCGGCCACTGTCGGGTACTGGCAAAAAGGAGGAAAGAGAGGGTACTTAGAAAAAGATTAGGGAATCCCCATTGTGAATTCCCTAACTTGAAAGCTTTATTTTCTGATACCAAGCTCAGCAATAATTGCTCTGTATCTTTCAATGTCGTTCTTCTGAAGGTAGTTAAGAAGTCTTCTTCTTTTACCTACCAGCTTCAACAGGCCTAAACGAGTAGAGAAGTCTTTTCTGTGAACTTTAAGGTGCTCTGTAAGATCAGCAATGCGCGTAGTGAACAGCGCAATCTGAGCTTCTGGAGAACCTGTGTCAGTCTTAGACTTTGCCAGGCCGTGCTTTTCAAAAATTTCTTGTTTCGCTTCAGTAGTTAATTTCATTGCGTATAATAAATATCAATCTGTGTTTTTTCGTTCGTAAGATTGCTGTATAAGGCGCAAAGATAATAAATATATCTAAATAAAAAATAGTTCCCCTATACTTCTTTTATACATCGAGTTTGTTTCGGCGTAGGCGCGTCATAAGCTTACGCCAGAAATCAACTTCTAGCAGACTGGAATCGTTCCGGGCCTGGTACAAAAAGAACAATCCGATTGGCAAAAGTATAATGTTAGCACCCCACATACCTACACCTACAGGTATGAGGCCTTCTCTAGCCCACTTTTCTCCAAGTATGGCCATCACATACATGGATATGAAAAATATTATGGAAATAATAACCGGCACACCCAAACCGCCTTTTTTGATGATAGCACCCAAAGGCGCGCCAATCAAGAACATAATAAGTATGGCTGCTGACTGCGTATACTTGCGCCAGATCTCGATTTCGTAATTATTGGCATCTCGCAGTGTCGTATTAATACGCTCTACATAACTACCAGTAAAAGCTTTAATGTTTCTTGCCTTATTTGTTGCCATTGCAACAGTATTAGTACTTACTTCAGGCAGTTCTTTTTCTACAAGCGTATCTTTAAGGCTCAAACCATTTTTTACAACACCAGAATCTGCTTTAAAGTACATAAAAAACGGATCTACGTTAGGCGCATACAGTTGCTGCTCACGATTTGCATACTTGCGCAACGAGTCTGTTACAACTTCCAGCTGATTTATGTCCTTCATCATTTTATTATCTGAAAAGAGCTCCTCACGCGTCCTGTCCAGATCAAACGATGCAAGGCTCACGATGATTTTGCTCTCATCAAACTCCTGTCGCACAAACTGCTCATTAGAGTTTTTAAATCCACCTGACTGCTCATCTACATAAGTATTGCCATCATAAAGCTCCATTACAAGATAAGCATCATTAAAATCAGTATACATTCTGCCAGAGTCGGCAAGTATAACCCTAGAGTTGGAGCCACCCTTAGAGTGATCGTAAATCATGATGTCCTTCATGGCACCATCATCATTTACCTTCTCGTTTATCTTTATGCTAAGCCCCGGCAAACCATTGTAAAAGGCACCTTCCTTAAAGTTCATGGCTGGTTTTTTCTGCCTTATATCCCAAAGCAAACTATAAGCTTTCAGATTGGCCTTTGGCACAATCACGTTATTGAAGAAGAATGCACCAACAGTTAACCCCGAAACAAGTAAAAATACAGGAAGAAGTATACGTGTAAGGTTTATACCTGAAGTTTTAATGGCTGTCAGTTCATGGTGCTCTCCCATAGTACCAAAGGTCATTAAAGCAGAGAGCAGCACAGCAAGCGGAAGAGCTACAGGAGCCATGTTAAGGCTAAAGTAGAACAAAAGCTCCCCGAATATATCTGCACCTAAGTCCTTCCCTACTAATTCGTCTAAGTACTTGAGCATATACTGGGTTAAAAGTATAAACTCCACTATTGCAAACGTTAGCAAGAAAGGCCCAACAAATGAGCGTATTATTAGCTTATCTAGTTTTTTCATGTGAGCCGTTAATGGGCAATATAACGTTTGAACACCACATTGCTTAAAACAAACAAATGGCTTTCAAAAAACGTGCAAAGATAAGCAGATAGAGTTGTATAGGCACTACCCTCCTACAATTTCCTTTAGATTCTGAAACAGATTATCCCAAAGCTCCTCAAGTTCTTCAACATCCTCTTCATCAGAGTAATCTACTATTTTTAAGAACTGCTCTTGAGTAAGCTCACTGGATTCTATTGAGAAATCTATATAGGAACCATCTACCATGTGCTCCTTTTTGTCACCAAGGAAAAGGAAACGGACAGATTTATTTGTACGGTGGCCCGTCATTTCAGCATAGTGGCTACGTCCATCCCATTTAAAGTTGTATACTTTATCTTCATCAACGATTACGTCGTCGCAGAACCATTGCGCCAAACCACTGGCCGAACTCAGATAAGGGTATAAAAGTTTAGCCGAAGCATTAATCGGATACTCTCGTACAAACTTTGTTTTTGTAGCTCTCGTCATAAACAGGTAGTGTAAGTGTCTGAGTAATTATAGTATTAATTTTTGATTCTTTATATATTAAGAAAACAAAATATTTTTTTTTGAGACTTTGCTTGCATATTTGAACTCTAACCCCCTATATTTGCACCACAATTCGGCGGGGTAGCTCAGATGGTTAGAGCGCAGGATTCATAACCCTGAGGTCGGCAGTTCGATTCTGCTCCCCGCTACAAATAAAAGCCTGCTGGTGAAAACCGGCAGGCTTTTTTATTTACAGGCTATTTTAAATCAACAACATAACGCCTTTAGACAAAAGTGCTATTGGTTTAAAAGCGGCTATTGGTCTAGTAGTTCACCTCAAGTGCAGGCACATCTACAAGTATAAGCTCAGCACCTGCCACTCCATGTATACTTACAAAGTCAGAGTCTTCAATACGCACCTGGTCACCTTTATCTGCCTCTACATTGTTAATAAGTACCCTGCCTTCTAATACATAAACCAAGGTTTTCCTTATTTTAAAGGTTTTAAACTCTATGTCCTTGCCCTGTCCCAGTTTGCTGTAGTATACAGTAGAGTTAGAGTTCATGTACGGAACATTCTCCAGCACGCGCTGCCCTGTAATAAGCGGAGTAAGCGCGTCATCCTTGTCCAGGAAATCCAGAGGCATATGCTCGGAAGCAGGTGCTACACCTTTTTTGTTGGGTAGGAACCACAGTTGCAGAAAATGAGCAGAAGCCTCACCTTCGTTATTTGCCGAATGCGAAATGCCTGTACCAGATGACATCCGCTGCACATCTCCGGCTTTTAACTTTAACTCATTCCCAAGACTATCAAAATGCGTTAGCTCACCATCCAGCAATACCGTTACCACCTCCATTTCTGCATGCGGGTGTTCTGGCAACGAGGACTTCCCCTGCATCACATTATCGTTGAACACTTTTAACGGTCCAAACTGAATATTAGAAGGATCATAATAATCAGCAAAAGAAAGCAGGTAATGAGAAGAAAGCCAGTCTCCGACTTTGGAAGTATGGCGCTCATTAGCAGTCATTAGTTTTATCATTTTATCGTATAGTTTATCGCATCAAACAAAAGCAACAGTTATCGCTATGCTCTACGGATAAACTAATTAGCTAGTTAATTAAACACGCTTAGTTGTACTATACACCAATAAATAAAGAGGTCCTGCCGCATTGGCAGGACCTCTTTATTTATTGGTGTATAGTACAAGTATGTTAATTAATCAACCTTCTTTAGTTTCTGCATCTCCTTCTGTAAATCAAGTACAATAGAAGACAATTTATCAAGAGATAGGTCAGCAATCGGAAAAGATGAACTAATATAAGACTTTGCCTCCCATATTTCTATGACATCTTCTACACCGATTTCATAAGGTGAATATACTGGGTTATCAGAGTGCAGACGCAACATAGAGGCATCTTTTATTTTGTTGTAGATGCGCTTAAATACAACACCTTCTTTCTGGCTAACTACAATACATGGCGATCCATCTTTTATACTAGACCAGTCTTCCACAAAACGACCAACAATTACAGCACCTGAAGCAATAGGCAGCATCGAGTCTCCGCTTATTTCAAAAGCACGATAAGTACCACCCGCGCCAAGCATCGGTAGCTTAAAACGTGGCAGTTCTTCAATGAACTCTGAGTCAGCATAGCCATTTAAATAACCGGCACTTGCCTTGTAAGGCACAAGCTCGATATTTTCGCGCTGCTGCTCATCTACTGTGATAGCTAAAACCCTTAGTCTACCGCCAACCTTAGCAGAAGCGGGCTCTATGGACTCAGAAGGGTTAGACAAATCCTTGGTAATAAGATCATCTAACGTTATATCAAAAAGCCTTGATATATTTACTAGAGTTGCAAGTTTAGGCTCAGCTCTCCCCTCTTCATAAGCTCCAACTAATGAACGCTTTATCTCTAATTTATCGGCAAGCTGAGCTTGAGTATAGCCAGCGCTCTTTCGCAAATGCCTAATATTTGAAGTAACCATACTGCTGATCTGCCAAATCTGTTAGCGAATTAATAGATAATAAAGATAGAATTTATAATTCTTTTGTAAAGATAAATATTATAAAGATGAATTACTAAATAAATTAGCAAATAATTTTACTAATCAAAAAAATATAATTTCTAAAGTTTATTTACAAGTGTAATAATCACATTTTATTTAAATTTCTATATTACTTTAGAACTTTAGAGATATTATACTTTTATGTCAAAACATACTATTGCAGGTGTAATTTTATTCACGTAGATTGGTCAATAGTTAATCTTTTTGATCTTAAAGTCTTAATTCATACTTATTAAAAATAATGCAGCAATAATCACTTATGCCAAAAATATGTAGAAATTAAAGCAAAACACAGTGCAACTATTTTTTAGAATTTTATAAATAATATTCTAAAAAAAATTAAATTCTAGTTTAGCCAGTAATATTGGCATTAACATGAACTTTTTAAGTAACCGGCGGGTTACGAAATTTCATAAAAAATGTTACCCAAAAAATTTCAACTTTTTAGCCAAAGTTTATGATTACACGTGGGTTCAAGAGAACTGTGCCATTTTTGGCATTAGCCTCTACCATTATTTTCACCAGCTGCCAAAAAGAAGAGCTGATGGAGAACCAGTTTGAGAACAGTGTATCAGAATCAGCTGATACAGAAAGCACCGTTGTTGAAGGACAATATATTGTTGTATTCAAAAACGGTTCTACAGGACTTAATGCCAGCCATTCCAACGACTTGTCTACTTCGGAACGCTCCAACTACACTGGGCTAAGGAACCGCTTAATGTCGGATGCCAGAATCCCTGCCGAAGAACTTATTCAGAGTTATGATGGTGTTGTAAATGGTTTTGCTGCTCGTTTATCTCCTATGCAACTCGAGGCTCTTAAGGATAACCCATATGTAGAGTATATTGAGCAGGACAGAACAATAATACTCGGCAAAGGGAAAAAGAAAAAAGTTAAATCAAGCACAACAACTTCTCCTTCTACTCCGGTATCTCCTGTAACAGAACCAGATCCCAATAGCTATAAAACCATTACGCCTCTTAACGGCGAGCACATACCATGGAACATACAGCGTGTCGGCTACGGCGATGGTACTGGTAAAACTGTATGGATCATAGATTCAGGAGTTGATACAGATCACCCTGACCTTAACATAGACCTCAGCAGAAGCGCTTCTTTTATATATGGAAATACTTCTGTAGAAGATGGTCATGGGCATGGCACTTCTGTAGCAGGTGTAATAGCAGCAAAAAACAATGGCTCAGGTATGATAGGTGTAGCTTCTAATGCTACTATTGTGCCACTTCGTGTATTCGATGATGCTGGTGCGGGAACAGTTTCTAGGGCTATATCAGCTGTAAACCATGTAAGTAATAATGCTAAGCCAGGTGATGTGGTGAATATTAGCCTTGGCAGCGGCATTTCATCTACTCTGGACAATGCAGTTAAAGCAGCTGCATCTAAAGGTATATTTTTTACTATTGCAGCTGGCAACAGTGGCGTTGACTGCGCCAGCACTTCACCTGCACGCGTAGATGCGCCTGGGGTTTATACTTTATCTGCAATGGATTCTTACAACCGCCTTTGGGCATCATCAAACTATGGAGTTACTGTAGATTTTGCGGCACCTGGTGTTAATGTTACCGTTACCATGAAAGGAGGCGGAATTGGCAGCGGTGCAAACGGTACATCTTTTGCAGCACCACATGTAGCCGGCATACTGCTGCTACGTGGCAAAGTATACAGCCAGGGCACTATAACCGGCGATAAAGATAACACTCCAGATCCGATTGCATCTGTAGAGTAACTATATAACCGTATAAAAGCAAAGGGGCAGCTAATATTAGCTGCCCCTTTGCTTTTATACGGTTATATGTTGGCAAACTCTTTTTTATAGAGTGAGATAGAGAGCCTTATTTTATAATATTCATACTTCTCCTCTAGGAACTCGAACAGGTCTTTTAACTTTGCATCTGGCCCAAATTTTTCTACAGCTTTAACAATAGCCTTATATTCGCCTTTCGATACATACTTGTAGAGGTCTACATCATAGCCTTGCTCAAATAAGGTGGCAATATGTGAGAAAACAGTTACGGGGTTTAAATTCCTCTGAATAGCTATTTGCTCTATATTGTATCCCTGCTTTAGTAGCTCGAAAGTAGCAATATGTGTGGCACCCTTCATCTTGCTACCTTTTGCCTGCTCTTCGTTTATAAAATCAATAATCTCGCTAATAAACAGGTCGCCGTAACGCTCATACTTTAACGACCCGACACCTGAAACAGAAAGCATCGCAATTTTAGTAGTAGGGCGCTCTGCAGCCATTTCCTGTAAGGTAGCATCTGTAAATACAACATAAGGTGGTACTCCGGCCTCATCTGCTATATTTTTCCGTAATGCTCTCAGGCGGTCAAATAAAGCATCTTTAATAAGCTCTCTCTTCGGACGTGCCTTCACAGCTGGCTCTTCCTGCTTCACATCTTCAAACTTAACTAGTTGTACTTTACGCCCCTCAAACAAAACCTGCTTACTCTGCTCAGTAAGCTTTAAAGTATAACCTTGATCGTAGGCCATTTCCATAAAACCTTCGTTTAGCAGCTGGTGTAAATAGCGGGCCCAGTCTAGGGTGCTGATGTCGCGGCCAGCACCATAAGTCTTGATTCTGTCGAAACCTGCTTGCATTACTTGGCTGGTTCGTGCGCCCCTTAATACCTCGATCAATAAACCCATATTAGCTTGCTCCTGTGTGCGAGCTATGGCAGAAAGAGCTTTTTGGGCTAGCAAAGTACCATCAAAGCGTGTAGGTGGATTACGGCAGATGTCGCAGTTACCACAATCTTTCTTCATGGTTTCACCGAAGTACTGCAGCAAAATTCGCCTGCGGCAAGCTGAGGCCTCAGCAAACTGTTGCATTCGCTCCAGCTTCACCAACTGCAGTTCAGTCTGCTCTTCCCTGCTTTGGTTTTCGAGAAGCATATTGCGCATATTCATCACATCTGCGAAGCTGTAAAAAAGCAATGCGTCAGAATTCGCGCCGTCACGGCCTGCACGGCCTATCTCCTGGTAATAGCCCTCGATGTTCTTAGGTAGGTTATAATGAATCACCCAACGCACATTCGATTTATCGATACCCATACCAAAGGCAATAGTAGCACAGACAATCTGCACGTTATCCCTCAGAAAATCTTCCTGTGCCTTTGCCCGCAGGTTAGGCGACATGCCTGCATGATAGTAGGTTGCACTGTATCCATTGGCTTTCAGTTTAGAAGCAAGTGCCTCCACTCCTTTCCTGCTGAGGCAATAAATTATACCCGGCTGTTTGTGATGGCGGTCCAGGAATTCGGTAATCTTATTAAACCTGTCTCTGCCAGGTTTAACCGTCAGGTTTATATTAGGTCTGTCGAAGGAAGCTACAAATACATTTGGATGATGCAGGTAGAGCTGCTCCTGTATATCTTTTTGGGTAAGCTTATCGGCAGTGGCAGTAAGTGCTATCACAGGAACAGCAGGAAACTGCTGTTTCAAGACTTTTAATTGGGTATACTCAGGTCGAAAATCGTGGCCCCACGCAGATATACAGTGTGCCTCATCTACAGCAAAGAGTGAAATCTTTATACGCTTTAGAAAAGCGAAGAAACCCGGAGAAAGTAATTTTTCAGGAGAAACATACAGTAGCTTCAACTTCCCATCCAGGCATTGGTTTTCGATCTGATACTGTTGCTCAGCTGTTTGAGAGCTATTAATATAAGCAGCTGGTATTCCATTAACGAGCAATGCCTCCACTTGGTCTTTCATGAGGGCTATAAGCGGCGAAACAACAACACAAAGCCCCGGCAACACTACAGCAGGCAACTGGTAACATACAGACTTGCCACCTCCGGTTGGCATTAACACCACTACGTCCTTGCCCTGCAGTACCCCCTCAATAATCTGCTCCTGCATCGGCCTGAACTGTTCATAGCCAAAGTATAACTTTAGTGCCTCTCTTGCTTCCCGAATCGTAACCATACTAACTATTTAACCACAGGCATGTACCTGCTTCTACTGCTTTTATTTATACTTCAAAGTTAAGTATAACTGCGGCCAATAACGAGTTATACTTTTAATAAACATTTACATTAAGGTAAATTGATCAGCTAACAATAATGAACTACAAAGTGCTCCCTTGGCCAAGTATGAAAATTAAAAAACTATGAATTTTTACCACCGTACCTATTTACATTATACATTAAATTAAAAGCTATGAAATCAGAAAGAACAAACGAACTGGAGCATGTACTTATAAAATGTATTACTGCCTGCGAGACCTGCGCCACTGCCTGCCTACATGAAGATGATGTAAAAATGATGGCAAAGTGTATTATGCTTGACCGAGATTGTGCAGACATCTGCATAATTACTGCCAGGTTTGTAGCACGCGACTCAGCTCATGCCAAACATGTGATGAAGGAATGTATTGAGATATGCAGGCTATGCGAAGAAGAATGCCGTAAGCACAAACATGACCACTGCCAGAAATGCGCTGATGCATGCCGTGAATGTGCTGAAGCCTGTGAAGCTTGGATGAATCGGTAGAACATACCATAAAGTGCTAAATAAGTGCGGCCGTAGAATATTCTACGGCCGCACTTATTTAGCACTTTAACATAACTAATCTTACTAATTGTCTTTTAGTAATTTATATTAAAATATAAGATCAAGTATAGATTCTATAATTGCTAATACAAGACTAAAAAGTAAGGCAGCAAAAAAACCGCTTGTATCAAACCCTGTCACAAGCGAATCAGCGAGTAGTATAATTACAGCGTTTATAACTAACAGGAAAAGGCCGAGTGTAAGAACAGTAACAGGTATAGTCAGGAAAATTAAAATAGGCCTTATAATGGCATTAAGTATGGCAAGTACCAATGCAAGTATAAGAGCAGTAATAAACCCTTCGATATGTACTCCTGGCAAAATATAAGCAGCAATCATAGCCGCCGCACCAGTAATCAATAATTTAAAGATAAATCCCATTGATTTTAAAATTTAATTTAGAGTATGCCTATACTTTACGTTTGATTAGAATATTGAGATAGCTTAATTCTATCATAACAAAAATGCCCGAAAGAAATATCTCTCGGGCATTTTTAGCATTTCATAAAATCGGCTAAGGTTAAAATTGCGCTTGCAATCTGCCTTGTGATACAGCCATCCAGTTACAAAGCTTTTGTAACACACGAGCTCCAACGTTACCGTTCCACTCGCTATCACCAGGAGCAACTTCGCAAAGGTCAAACCCAATAATCTCACGACCTGATTTCACCAACTGCTTGATTAGGAATACTGCCTGCTCAAACTCAAGGCCACCTGGTACCGGTGTACCAGTTGCCGGACAAAGCTTCGGATCAAGACCATCAATATCAAAGCTGATGTATACTTTCTGCGGCAGCTGTGCAATAATCTTCTTGCATTCTTTTTTCCAACTGTCACCGGCATACATGTTCTCCTTCAAAACAGCATCATAGAATATCGTTATTCTGCCATTAGATTGATCAGCAAGTTCTGCCTCAGCCTGGCAAAGATCGCGTATACCTACCTGTACCAGTTTCTTTATCTGAGGTAACTTAAGCGCATTAAACATGATAGAAGCATGTGAATACTCAAAACCTTCGTAAGCATCACGTAAATCAGCATGAGCATCTATCTGAAGTATACCATACTCTTCATGTTTTTCAGCCAGCGCGTGCATCAGGCCAAGCGGCGTGCTATGGTCGCCACCAAGTACAGCCACCATTTTACCTTTATTAAGGTAATTTAGCGACTTTTGCTTTAGCCACTGCAGAAACTCCTCTCCTTTTGCTGTTACCTCTGCGGTTATATTACCGAACTGCTCTCTGCTTTCTTCAGGACTGCCTGCTTCAAGCCAGTTAATGTAAGCTTCTGCTTTCTGGCGAAGTTCATCACTCACAGCCTGCCACTCTTCTGAAACATCTTCCATGGCAATACCTAACTTCCAGGCGTCCGGAATAGCTGTTTCAAACAGGTCTAATTGAGGCGATGCATCCATAACAGCTTGTGGCCCCTGTGCTGTACCAGCGCTATAAGATACAGTAACTTCCCAAGGTGTAGGGATAATAACTAATTCAGATTCATCTACAGTAAAGGGTAACCCAAAAACACCGCCACTAATATCGCCTACACCATTCGGATCGAAGTTGGCTATCTTTTGCTCTTTGCTATTCATTTGTTGGTTCTGCAGAATATTGTTCTATTACTTGCTGTGTGCCTTTACTCAAAAGTTCTTTCACGAAGTTAGGTAAAGCAAATGCAGCAGCATGAATATCCTCGTTGTAATACTTTAAGCCCTGCGCATTAGAGAATTGAGCAGCAGCAGCTTTATCATAATTAAATGGAGTAGAATCACCCTTTGATGAATAGGAGAAACTCCAGGTACCAGTTGGATATGTAGGGATAGCCGCCAAGTAACAATGAACCTTATCTTTCCCAAAAATCTTCTTGTACGTATCGTAAATCTCTACAAACACGCCGCTGTTAAATCTAGGCGATTCAGACTGTGTAATCATAACACCATCAGCTGTCAGGCAACGGTATACTTCCTGGTAAAACTCCGCTGTAAACAAGCCTTCTCCTGGCCCTACAGGATCGGCAGAGTCAATAATGATCAGGTCGTAGCGGCCATCCTCACACTCATTGATATACTTGATACCATCCTCAACTAACAGGTTCAAGCGAGGGTTATCAAAAGCAACAGCTGTTTCTGGCAAATGCAGTTTGCAGGCTTCAATTACTAATTCATCAATCTCTACTAGTGTCACCTCTTCCAGTTGCTCATGGCGCAGCAGCTCTCTAACTGTACCGCCGTCACCTCCTCCAATTACAAGGGCACGCTTCGCTTTACGGTGGCTGAACATTGGAACGTGCGTGATCATCTCGTGATAAACATACTCATCCTTCTGCGTGCACATTACCATACCATCCAGGGTAAGCATATTCCCGTAAGCTAGCGTTTCAAAAATTTCTACACGCTGATACGGAGAGTCTTTTTTGTACAGCTGGTTGCCAGAATGTTTAAGCGAAAGCGCGATATTTTCGTCACGCTCAGTAAACCATACATCACGTGTGATGGTACCAGGCACCTCGTTAGGCCTTTCAGTAACATCCCGCAGCGACTCCAGGTTAAAATCTGTACGCTTAAGAAGGTTAAGCTGGCCTCTGCGCAATTCCATAGATGAACCATGGCCTGCTTCGAAAGCTTCTTTCAGAAAAGTATAGGATACCCAAGGATCTACAGAATCGCCACAGGTAAAAAGATCTACGGCTGCATAGCCAAACTCAGGCCAGGTATGGATGGCCAGGTGGCTCTCCTGAATAACAACAACTCCGGAAACACCGTATGGCGAAAAATGGTGAAATGTGCTGTTGATTACAGTTGCGCCGGCTGTTTCAGCAGCGGCAACCATACTATTCTCGATATGAACTACATCGTTCATAAGCTCAGGTGAGCAATCGTAAAATTCAACTAAAATGTGTCTACCTAAAGCGTTCATCAATGGGTATGAAAGGTTAAAAATGATTAATTCAGCAAAAAAACGAAAACTAATGCTATAATCAAATTGATAAAGCACCACAAGGGTATACTGTATTGCATACCAATGTGTTAGTATTTCATACTTTAAAAACTAAATTTTAATCTGCACTTAAACTTTATACAGATGCTAACTCCTGCTGCACTAGGTAGGTGTCACGGTATTCTTCCACCAGTTCATCAGACACATTAAAAGTATCATCTATAAAGGCAAATTCCCTAAGCAGCTTATACTTTGTTACATGGTATATTAGAAACAACTCCGACTGTGTGAAGCTGGCTTTTGTAATGAAGCTATAGTATTCTCCTTCATCCTGCGTCTCGGTGCGATATCGCTGAATAAGCCTGAGAAGGATGCTCAGGTTGCTTAGGTACGGGTTAAGGCTGGATTGATAAAACGAAAAGTGGTAAGTAAAGTATTCTCTAAAGATACTGTGGAGCTCCTCATTAGTGCGTTGTGCAACAGGCAGAGCACGTACTTTTTGTACAAAAGATGAAAGAACCTTCTCCTGAAAGAACACAAAAAAGTTACTACCACTATGTGGGCTTTGATTAATATCATAGGCTATAAGCGCATCTATGATATCATTTTGCTTGTTAACAAAACTGATGAAGAGCGTAGAAAAATGCTGCTGCTGAAAAATCTTTTGAGTTTTGTGAAGTTCGTGCCGCTGTAATTGAAATTCACGCTTTTGATAGGTAAGTGTAGCAAAAAACAAAAACACACCTGCCAATGCCCAAAGTGAACCGACTATGCCTCCGATAAATTCTCCGTACTCTCCAAAGACTCCTCCTGCCCTATCTCCTGGATCTGCATACAATTCGTGAAGCAGGTTAAACTTAATAGTGCCCCACACAAGTATAATTGCCCCGGCAAGTATTAAGGCATATCCAATTATTTCGTACCTGCTCAGGCGTTGTTTTAGCTGTGGCATACTTTGCACTTTATTTTTGTACTGTTTATGCCAAACATACTTCGCAAGCTATCTATCTCTTTCTTTTAAACTGTTTTTACCAAGATCAAACGAACGAATTGTTTCAAGCATTTTGAGTAATGTATTGGAGTCGAAAAACAAAAGTAACGGCAACTCAACGCTCTTATAATTATGTGTAAAGCGGGTGATAACAGTAAATACAAGCGGCTTAAAGAGAGGATTGTGCACTAGTATTTCCTTTAATGAATTAGCGATGTTTGTTTTAGGTGCTTTAGGAGGCGAGCCATAGATATCAGCTTTTAGGATATTGGCCAGCTGAGTAACAAGTGCCCCAGTGATAATATTACTTATCTCGAGTAGCAGAGACTCCTGCATTACAGAGAGTTCGCCTTTTTGTACATTCAGCATACTAAGGCAAACCTCGGAAAGACGTACTACATGCTCATCGGAAAAAAGCATAAGGGTAGCGCCGTTAAAGTCTCCTTTTATGTCGGATTGGATGATGGAATGTGTATCAGCGTACTGCTCGACAAGTATAATTAACTCTTTGAGCTCTATAAGTTTAATATCGGGCACTTTAAGCAAGACTTTATCTTTGGCTATGGCAGCAAATGAGTCCGCAGCCCTAGCAAGCCCAATGTTTAAAATCTCCTTTATTATGTCCCTCTCGAGTTCCGATATCTGAGGTGCCATCATAGTGTCCATTTTAGTTATTTCAGTTTCCATCGCCTCTACCTTCTACCTATTATTTATAAAGTATCTGGTGATCGCCGGTACATCAAGTACCAGGCAAACCTTACCGGTTCCTAAAAGCGTCACGCCTCCATACAGGTCTATCTTATCAAGAGGTTTACTTAATGGCTTTACCACTATGTCTTGCTGCCTGTACAGTTTATCTACAATCAACCCAAGTTTTCTGTTATTGTAAGAAACAACTACGATGTTTTGCACCTGTCCTTTTAACCGGGTCTTGTCTCCGAGATTCATACTTGCCTCATCGGCATTTAAGAGTTCGTGCAGGTATACTACCGTCACGGTCTCCCCTTTTAAATCGGCAACCATTACATCGCCAACTTCATGTAGTTCGTCCTTATCGAGCGCAATTACCTGTTCGGTATGTATAAGCGGAATTGCGTAAAAAATATTGTCAACTTCAAACAACAGTGCACCTTTAACTGCAATAGAGGTAGGTAACTGCATCACAAAAGTGGTGCCTTCACCAATAGCAGAGTCTACATGCAGGCGGCCGCCAATAGAGTCTATTGCATTTTTTACAACATCTAGCCCAACGCCCCTACCAGAATATTCCGTAACCTCCTTAGCCGTTGAAAAACCGGGCTCAAACAAAAAAGAAAGTACTTCAGAATCCGGAAGCCCCTCAGCCACATCAGCAGAAATAAGTTTGTTCTTCACAGCTGTTTTCCGTACCTGCTTCAGATCAATGCCTCGTCCGTCATCTTTCAAAGTGATGACCACAATGTCCCGGTCGTTGCGTGCACTGAGTAACAGCGAACCAGACTTAGGCTTATTTGCTTTTTCTCTTAACTCTGGCTTCTCTATACCATGTGTGATGGCGTTTCTAACAAGGTGCAGCAACGAATCAGTAATGATCTGAAGTATATTCCTATCAATCTGGATATCCTGACCAATAATTTCCAGGTTAATATCCTTATGTTCCGCAGAGGCGATATCACGCACAATTCTAGGAAACTTGTTAAACAAAGTACCGATGTTTACGAGACGTGCATCCATTACGCTGTACTGCAACTCTTCGGTTATACGGTACAGGTGAGAACTAACCACTTTAAGATCATCGTTGTTCAGCTCTCTGCTCAGCGAAATAATTCTATCCCTATCTATAATCAACTCTCCCACAAGGTTTAGCATGTGGTCTAGCTTCTTTATCTGAATGTATATCAGTTCTGATAAAGAGAGATTTTTGGAGTTGGTATACTTCTGAACTTTTGCCAGCTCAATAGTACTGTCCGATAGGCTATCTACAATAATATCCAGGTTACGAAGTAACACAGGATCAGGCTCTGTTGGTGTCGGGTTATCTATATTGGCTATCAGATCACCCAGCATATCAATGCCGTCAAAAAGTACTGTAACTACCTCATCGCTAAAATTAAGCTCTTTATTCCGGATCAGGCTGAAAGCAGTTTCAAGCTTATGCGATACATCAGAGATTTGAAGGTATCCAATGGCTTTTGCATTAGCTTTCAGGTTATGCAGCAAACGGAATATCTCCGCCAGAATACGATCATCCTGTGGTTGTTTCTCGAGTTCACTGATATGCCTGTTTAATGAGTCAAAATACTCTAAAGCTTCAGCAATAAATATTTCCTTGTACTCCTGTTCTCTTGATTTCATGCAACGTTGTCCGAAGACCCAGCCCCATTAGTGATTAGCCCTATTTATACTTTAGCTGCTAGTTTTAAGCAAACTGATGTCAAATTTTGAGCCCCATACTAACAATAAATTTATTTTTCTTCTAGCGCCTTACTAACTACCTCCAGCACCTTCTCTTCAGAAAATGGCTTTACAATGTAAGATAACGCACCATACTCAAGTGCCTCATTTACAATAACTTCCTGGCCTACGGCACTTACAATTACCACTTTCATATCTGGCTGGTCTTTTTTAATTCCTTTCAGTACATCAAGGCCAGTATTGTCAGGCAAGATCACATCCAGTGTTATAAGATCAGGGTTAGTTTCCTTAGCCAGTTCCAGCGCCGTCTGCCCGTTAGGAGCTTCACCCACAACTTCATATCCGGCATCGGTGAGCATGTTCTTAAGCATGGTGCGCATGTAGAATGAGTCATCTACGATCAGTATTCTTTTCATACTTTTATTTAAGTGGTTAAAATCTAATTTACTTTCCGGTAAGCTGCTTTATCTCATCTGCAGAAAGTATTCGAAGCATGTCCAGCACGATGATCAGTTTATGGTCAACCTTGGCAATGCCTTCAATGTAGTTCTCTTTAATATTAGTATCCTGCAGAAATGAGGGCGCTCTATCTATTTTTGACATAGACAGATTAAGAGACTGCGGCACCTCCCGCACTACAACTCCAATGTTGTATTCTTTAGCCTCAATAACTAAAGTATAGGTTAGTTTTGATTCTGTACCCTCTGCTACAGCTGCAGGTCTTATATTGAATCGTTTTTCAAGATCAACAATGGCAATGATATCGCCCCGTATATTAGCTACTCCCTGCACAAACTCAGGTGTACGGGGCATACGTGTTATACTTGGTGTAATCGTTACCTCCTTTACCTGATCAATTTTGATGGCATAGAACTCATCGCCAAGCTTAAAAACGATCAGGTGCACATTCTCCTCTTTTACTTCTTCTGGTGCTTTAACCGATTTAGATGCTTCTTCAGAGGGTGCAGGGGCTACTTCCACATTCAAATTATTATCTGAAGTGGCTACCTCTTCATTTTTTTTCTTCGCCATCACTTGTTGTTCAGATCATTACCTGTTTTAGAAGAACCACTAATTTTTGATTTAGTAGCCAATCGCTTATTACCTGTAGTCGATCTCTCTGCTTTAGATGGCACTGGCATAGATAGCATTCTGCGGTTCTTAGAGCTATTAAAGATCAGGTTGCCATCGATAAGTTTAAAGGCTGAGATACTAATCTGAAGATCTGCGGCAATATCATTCAAATTCTGAGAAGATGCTGTCAACGTCTGCATCGAAGCTGAAAGTTGCTTAGCTGTACTTGCTACCTGTTGTGTACCAGAGGCCGTTTGCTCAGCAATAGCAACTACTTCTTCCACATACTTCACAACATCACCAATAGATGATTTCTGTACTTCTGTTGCTGTTAAGATATCCTGCGCTGTGCGAAGTGTTTCGCCACTCGAGGCTGCAATGTTTTTAAAGGCACCAGAAGCTTCAAATGTAGCGTTTTTACCTTTCAATACACGGCCCTCCATTGTAGAGATCGCCATGGCAGCAGAAGCAGTATCTTTCTTAACATCTTCAACCAGTGTAGAAATCTCACTAGCAGATTTGCGAGAACCTTCTGCCAGTTTACGGATCTCCTCGGCTACTACCGCAAAACCTCTACCAGCCTCACCGGCACGGGCTGCCTCAATGGCAGCGTTTAGAGCAAGCAAGTTTGTTTGTGCAGCAATGTCGGTTATTACACCAAGAGATTTAGATATCTCCTGCGAGCGGGCACTTAGTACCTCAATTGTTTTAGAAGTAAGCGATGCTGAACTGGAAATCTCTTCCATGTTCTTCACCACCTCTGCTACTGTTTTCAGACCCAGCTGAGAAGTTTCCTCACCTAGTAAGGCTGACTTGTTCACTACTTCAGCACGGTTGGCAGTTTCCTTAGTAGCTTTCATGATCTCCTCGATCAGCTTAAAGGCCTGGTCTGTTTTTAGTGCCTGGTTTTGAGCACCCTCCGCCATCTGCTGCATGGCAAGTGCCACATCAAGCGTTACGCGGTTCATTTCCAGACCTTTTTCAGCCATCTCTTCCGAAGAGCTACCTACTACAAGCGAAGAGTCGTTGATCTCACCAAGTAGCGAGTTTAGGTTTTCTACTGCAAGGTTAAGAGCATTAGCCATATCTAAGATATCACCGGCAGTCTGTGTTTCTACTTTCTGCGTTAAGTCACCTTCAGAAATGGCGCGTACAACTCTTGATACTTCCAAAACCGGTGTTACTATAGACTCAAGCAAGTCGTTAAGGGTATCTACCAGTTCCTTCCAGCTACCACCCACACCTTGCAGAGTGGCACGTTCTGTCAATTTACCTTCCACACCTGCTACTCTAGCAACACGAGATACCTCACCAGCTAATCTGTTCAGGTCAACAACCATCGTGTTGATCGTTTCCGCCAGTTCAGCTACCTCGCCTCTAGCTTCCAGTGTCAGCTTTTGAGTAAGGTCACCTTTGGATACAGCAGTTACTACTTTTACAATGCCTCGTACCTGTGTTGTCAAGTTAGAAGCCATTGTGTTTACATTATCAGTCAGGTCTTTCCAAACACCGCCTACATTCGGTACCGTTGCCTGGCCTCCCAGTTTACCCTCGGTACCCACTTCAAGTGCCACACGCGTTACCTCCCCGGCGAAAATATTCAGGGAATCAACCATTCGGTTGATGTTCTCTTTCAGCTCACCAAGTTCGCCTTTCACATCCACGGATACTTTCTGAGTTAGGTCACCTTTGGCAACAGCAGTTGCTACTGCAGCAATGTCACGTACCTGAGAAGTCAGGTTGCTGGCCATGGTGTTTACGTTATCGGTAAGCTCTTTCCAGGTACCGCGTACTTTTGGTACATTTGCCTGTCCGCCCAGTCTACCTTCCGTACCCACTTCACGTGCCACACGGGTTACCTCATCAGCAAAGATGTTGAGTGAGTCCACCATCTGGTTCAGGTTCTCCTTCAGGTCCAGGATCTCGCCGCGTGCCTCAACAGATACCTTCTGAGTAAGGTCGCCTTTCGCAACAGCAGTCGCAACTTTAGCAATGTCACGCACCTGAGAAGTCAGGTTAAGAGCCATGTAGTTCACGTTGTCAGTCAGGTCCTTCCAGGCACCTCCTACGTTAGGCACATTCGCCTGTCCGCCTAGTTTACCCTCAGTACCTACTTCACGCGCAACCCTTGTTACCTCGTCACCAAATATGTTCAGCGAGTCCACCATCTGGTTCAGGTTTTCCTTTAGGTCAGCCATTTCACCACGGGTCTCTACTGTTATTTTCTGAGTTAAATCTCCTTTCGCTACCGCAGTTGCTACGTTGGCTATACCTCTTACCTGTGTTGTCAGGTTAGAAGCCATCGTGTTTACATTATCAGTCAGGTCTTTCCAAACGCCGCCTACGTTAGGTACAGCAGCCTGACCACCTAATTTACCTTCCGTACCCACTTCACGCGCCACACGCGTTACCTCACCAGCAAAGATGTTGAGCGAGTCCACCATCTGGTTCAGGTTAACTTTCAGCTCAGCCATCTCCCCTTTCACATCCACGGATACTTTCTGGGTCAGGTCGCCTTTCGCAACGGCTGTTGCTACGTTGGCTATATCTCGTACTTGGCTGGTTAGGTTAGCAGCCATGGTATTTACATTATCAGTAAGGTCTTTCCAGGTACCGCCTACATTTGGAACAGCAGCCTGACCGCCAAGATTACCCTCAGTGCCCACCTCACGTGCCACACGGGTTACCTCGTCAGCAAAGATGTTGAGCGAGTCCACCATCTGGTTCAGGTTCTCCTTCAGGTCTGCTAACTCTCCGCGTACATTTACTGTGATCTTCTGGCTCAGGTCGCCTTTCGCCACCGCAGTTGCCACATTGGCAATATCACGTACCTGAGAGGTCAGGTTGCCTGCCATCAGGTTTACGTTGTCGGTAAGGTCTTTCCAGATACCGGCTACGTTCGGCACGTTTGCCTGACCACCTAGTATACCTTCGGTACCCACCTCACGTGCCACACGGGTTACTTCCGCACCAAATACATTCAGTCGGTCCACCATGGCGTTCAGGATGTCTTTCAGTTCACCAAGCTCACCTTTCACATCCACAGAAACCTTTTGCGTCAGGTCGCCTTTCGCCACCGCAGTTGCCACGTTGGCTATATCACGTACCTGGCTGGTAAGGTTACCAGCCATAAGGTTTACGTTATCGGTTAGTTCTTTCCAGGTACCTTCTACTTTAGGTACATTCGCCTGTCCGCCCAGTTTGCCCTCAGTTCCTACCTCACGCGCAACCCTTGTTACTTCACCTGCGAAGATGTTCAGCGAGTCCACCATCTGGTTGATGATATCTTTCAGCTCAGCCATCTCCCCTTTCACATTTACTGTGATCTTCTGCGTCAGGTCGCCTTTCGCTACCGCTGTAGACACATTGGCAATGTCGCGCATCTGAGACGTAAGGTTGCTGGCCATCGTATTCACGTTGTCGGTCAGGTCTTTCCAAACGCCACCAACGTTAGGTACTTTGGCCTGTCCACCTAAACGGCCTTCTGTACCATACTCGCGTGCCACACGGGTTACCTCGTCAGCAAAGATATTCAGCGAGTCCACCATCTGGTTCATGTTATCCTTCAGCTGAGCAAACTCACCGCGAACATCCACCGAAATTTTCTGTGCCAGGTTACCTTTCGCTACCGCAGTTGCCACATTCGAGATGTCACGTACCTGAAGCGTCAGGTTACTGGCCATGGTGTTTACATTATCAGTCAGGTCTTTCCAAACACCTGCCACATTTGGCACAGATGCCTGCCCACCCAGTTTACCTTCTGTACCCACTTCAAGGGCCACACGTGTTACCTCGCCGGCAAACAGGTTCAGGTTATCAATGGTACGGTTAATGGTTTCGGCCATCACCTTAAAGTCACCTGACACTGGAATTTGGAATGTTTCATCCAGGTTACCGCGTGAAATGTTCTTTAGTACCTTACCTACTTCTAATACTGGTACTGCGATCGAATCAACAAGTCCGTTAATATTGTTGATCATGTCTTTCCAGAAACCAGATGCACTTTCGGCAGAAGCTCGGGCTTTTAAGTTACCCTCTACTCCGGCTACTTTAGAGATACGCGATACCTCCCCACCTACACCACCGATCATTTCCACCATCGAGTTATAGGCTTCAGCTATTTCAGCAAAAATGTCGTTATTCTGTTTTGTGAGGCGCACAGAAATATCACCTTTCTTAAAGGCATCTAGTGCGTATAAAACTTTGTTTAGCTGCTCGCTTATATAATCCGGATTGTAAGACAGTAGCTGCTTATTATCTCCGTTTTCGCTTTTGTTTTTAGGCTTACCAGGGTCTTCGGGCAGATCTTGCTTTTTACCAGGTGTTTCTTTTTCTTTTGTTGCCACAGCTACAGGTTTAGCATCATTAAGTTGGGCAACCGGCGTTTTCTCTCCTGCCTTTGCTTTGGTAGCTGAGGCTTTTTCAGAGTTAACATCAACGTCACTGATAAGCTTATCTTTACTCAGCTTCAAGTTTTTACCTAAGGCCATATGTAAGTTGGTTGGATTGGGTGTAAGTCAAAAAGGAATATTATCCTTCTGTTTATACTTCGTATTTAATGCAATATACTTATTAATAATTAAAATCAGGAGGCTATCAGCATTACCTAATTTAAAGAGAGGAACTCCTCAGCTAATGATTTGTAGTCTTTAGCACCATTTGAAGAGACATCATAGTCAAGTATACTTTTCCCAAATGAGGGTGCCTCTGCGAGTTTTACATTAAGCCTTATCTGGCTGTTGAATATTTTTTCGTCCACGTTTTCTTTAAGGTATTGCAGCACTTCTAAACTGAGTTTCCTGCGCATATCAAACATCACCACTACGATACCTTTTATCTTAAGTTTCGAATTGAACGCTTTTTTTACTCTTTCTACCGTTTTGGTAATTTGGTCAAGCCCTTGCAGTGTCAGCACTTCCATCTGTAACGGTATCAGAACTTCATGGGCTGCTGTTAAGGCATTAACTGTTAAAACTGACAGAGACGGCGGACAATCAATCAGCACATAATCAAATCCTTGCACTTCAGAAATCATGTTTTTCAGGAATGTCTCACGGCTATCCTCACCCACTAGCGATATCTCAATATCCACTAAATCGTTGGATCCTGGAGCAACCCAAACACCATCTTTTTCAACTAAAATATCTTTAAGTTTTTTTGCACCCAAAAAGGCATCAGCCAATGTACCGTTTGTGTTAGGCACAGCTAGTGAGTAAGATAAATTGCTTTGGGGGTCTAGATCCAGAAGTAGTACCTTCTTACCACATTTGCTTAGAGCACTTCCCAGATTTATAGTAGTAGTTGTTTTACCGGTGCCGCCTTTCTGATTAATGACAGCCACAACATTCGTTTTCATGCAGGTTGAAGTTAGCTGGAAAATTTACCAGTAAATTAAAATACAAACTTAAAGTTAGTAAAATAAACTTAAAGCATACTTAAAACCAGGAGTAGTAACATGCTAAACCTTCTGACCTGTTCTGCTAAACACCACACCAGTTGTATAGTAGATCTGCTCCCAAGACTCAAGCTCAATTTGAATGCAAATTGCTTGGGCAGTATCTAAATAACCTAACATCTCGTCAGCTAGCTCGCGCACAAGTTTAGTAATACCAGGGTTGTGACCAACCAGTAGCACAGTAGTTTTATCGGCAGGTAACTCACTTAATACTTTTACAAGTTGGTGCTCTTTGGCATTGTAGAGGTCAGGTTCGTAGTTCACCATTTCCTCATCAAAGTATAGTTTTCCTGCAATAATCCTGGTAGTTTGGCTTGCTCTTTTTGCCGGACTAGAAATTATTTTATCAACTTTGGAAAAATTTTCTCGCAACCACTTAGCTGTGTCTCTGGCCTGCTGTGAACCATATGAGGTAAGTTCACGCTCAAAATCAGGCTGTAAGGGATAAGGGTCTTCTGCTTCAGCATGCCTGCAAATGAGTAATTTTCGTTGCATATAAAAGGATGATATGATCGTATAGAAGCAAATATGTACTGAATATAATAAAAGTTATGACAAAAATCTGCTCACAATAAACCTATGTTATACGTGAGAGGTTATAATAGTTTAAAAAATTATTTGAACTTTGGGCAAATTTCGGCCAAACTCGCCTTTAAATAATAAGGATGATAAAAAATTTAGTAATAGTAGAGTCGCCAGCAAAGGCTAAAACAATTGAAGGATATTTGGGTAAGGATTTTATTGTGAAATCTAGCTTCGGACACGTACGTGATCTGCCTAAAGATAACAATGCTATTGATATAGAGCATGGTTTTAAGCCTACTTATGTTGTATCCAGCGACAAGAGAGAAGTTGTATCACAATTAAAAAAATTAGCGAAAGAAGCTGAAACAGTTTGGTTGGCATCGGACGATGACCGTGAAGGAGAAGCCATATCTTGGCACCTGACTGAAGCCCTTAACCTGAACGACCAGAAAACAAGAAGAATCGTTTTCAGGGAAATAACTAAAAATGCCATTATCAATGCCATCAATACACCAAGAGGTATTGATATGGACTTAGTCAATGCGCAACAGGCACGACGTATTCTTGACCGTATTGTAGGTTTTGAGTTATCACCTGTTCTTTGGAAGAAGATAAAAACAGGCTTATCGGCTGGCCGTGTACAGTCTGTTGCTGTACGCCTGGTGGTGGAGCGTGAACGTGAAATCGAACGCTTCAAAGCTGA
This sequence comes from Pontibacter sp. H249, assembly GCF_037892465.1. NCBI lineage: Bacteria > Pseudomonadati > Bacteroidota > Cytophagia > Cytophagales > Hymenobacteraceae > Pontibacter > Pontibacter sp. H249. The sequence continues at coordinate 242,483 of NZ_JBBKTR010000006.1, forward strand.
GTCTGCTTTTAGAATAACAGCACAATTTGATGTGCAGGGCAAAACGTTAGAGGCTGAGTTACCTACTAAGTTCAAAACAGAAGAAGAAGCCCAGGCATTTCTGCAAAAGTGCATTGGTGCTGACTATACAATAGAGAACCTTGAAAAAAAGCCTTTAAAGCGTACACCTGCCCCACCCTTTACGACCTCTACTCTACAGCAGGAAGCAAGTAGAAAATTATACTTTTCGGTAGCGCAAACTATGACTGTTGCGCAACGCCTGTATGAATCCGGCAAGATTTCATACATGCGTACAGACTCCGTAAATTTATCAGAAGAAGCTATTCAGGCAGCAACTAGGGAAATACAAAGCTCTTTCGGTGAAAAATTTGTAAAGCAACGCCGCTTCAAAACCAAGTCTTCGTCGGCACAGGAAGCGCACGAAGCAATCAGGCCCACCGATTTCTCTCAGATGGTAGCCAGCAGCGACAGAAACGAGCAGCGCCTATACGAGCTGATTTGGAAACGTGCTATAGCATCTCAGATGTCGGACGCAGAAATAGAGAAAACCACAGCTACTATTGGCATATCTACACAACCAGACCAGAAACTTCAGGCTACCGGTGAGGTAATCAAATTTGAGGGCTTCCTGAAAGTATACATTGAGTCTAAGGATGATGAAGAGGGAGCAGATGATGATGTAAAAGGTATGTTACCGCCGCTAAGTATAGGCCAACTTATAAGCCTACGCCAGATGCTGGCAACACAGCGTTATACACGACCTGCCGCACGCTATACAGAGGCCAGCCTTGTAAAGAAGCTAGAAGAAATGGGTATAGGCCGTCCATCTACCTATGCTCCTACTATCTCTACCATACAAAAACGCGGTTACGTAGAAAAAGATAGCCGCGAAGGAAAAGAACGCACTTACGAAGTGCTCACACTTAAAGACGATCAGATATCGGCGCAGCAGAAAACTGAGATAACCGGTGCTGAAAAAGGAAAGCTTTTCCCGACGGATACGGCAATGGTGGTGAATGATTTCTTGGTTGAGCATTTTCCGAACGTAATCGACTACTCGTTTACGGCACGTGTAGAGGCAGAATTTGATGAAATTGCCCAAGGCCAAAAAGAATGGGAGAATATGCTGGAGAATTTCTACGAGAAATTTCACAAGCGTATTGAGTCTAGCGAGAACATTTCAAGAGCTGATGTTTCAGGAGCACGTGAAATTGGAACAGATCCTGCCACGGGCAAAACCATTTTGGCAAAACTTGGCCGATTTGGCCCCTATGTACAGCTTGGCGAAGAAAACCCTGACACTGGAGAAAAGCCATTATATGCTAGCCTCCGTAAAGGGCAGTTTATTGAAAATATCTCTTTGGAAGATGCACTCGAGTTGTTTAAACTCCCAAGAATTGTGGGTACTTTCGAAGAAAAAGAAATGACTGCGGCTATAGGTCGTTTCGGACCTTATATCCGTCATGACAGTAAGTTTTATTCTCTGCCTAAAACAATAGACCCTCTACTTGTAACAGCCCAGGAAGCTGTTGACCTGATTGAAGCTAAGCGCAAAGCCGATGCCGAGAAAATGATAAAGACGTTTCCGGAGAACCCGGATGTGCAGGTACTGAACGGCCGTTACGGTCCATACATTGTAGTAGGCAAAAAGAACGTTAAAATTCCGAAAGGCAAAGAGCCAGAAGATCTAACACTACAGGAATGCTTAGACTTGGCAGAAGCTACACCAGAAAAGAAAGGGCGTGGCGGATTCAAGAAAAAGGAAACCACTGCACCGGCATCTGGCAAAAAAACTACCACTAAAGCCAAAGCGGGAAAAGCGGGATCGAAAGCAAAACCATCTGCAAAAAAATAAATTAAACCGGTATGGCTATACTTAAAGCCATACCGGTTTTCTAAACACTACTATTCCTTCAAAAAAAAAAATTTGGAGTAGCCCTTGCAGTTAAAGAAACACCCGCTATATTTGCACCACAATTAGACAGAACGGCCCGTTCGTCTAGGGGTTAGGACGCCAGATTTTCATTCTGGTAACAGGGGTTCGATTCCCCTACGGGCTACCACAGTAAAAAGCCGCTTCATGTAAAATGGAGCGGCTTTTTTGGTTCGATAAATTTCCCCTTCGGTGGTTTATTTAACATCAGAAACCAAACAGAACCTTAATATTTGTGCAATAGGTTTGCGAGCAAATCAAATGGTTGGAGACAAGACAAAGCCAGCCTACAGTATTAAACCCTATCTCAAATCTGTTTTGCTTTCCATACTAATTTATTACAGAAGTTAGGGATTGTGCTGAATGCGGTGATAAATACCTTTAATAACCTGAAGCTTTTATAGGAACTGGACTTTAAGGTCAAGCATGCTTAATCAAACTACGACATAGATAAAAAAGTGAGACGCCTGC